>NZ_JBRCEP010000035.1:0-12952 GCF_053491055.1 Gloeomargarita sp. | reverse complement strand
AGTTAGTGTCGCATTCTAAACCGAAATGACTATATAATACGACGACCTTACCCTGCTTGACTATATTGGTGACGAAACAATCACCTACCCTGGTGAACGACCCGGACGGTGCGCGCGTAAGTAAGCGGAACCTGGAGACTTGGTGGCAAGGAACCGTTTAGGGGCGTCTTAACCACGCCTTTGCGCGTCCGTTTGTGGACTGCGTCAGCATCCCCCGGCTTTAGGCGGTGGGCGTGTCAACTGGTATTTCCCTGCACCCTACATCAAAAAAATTTGCCCGCGTCTTATTTACGAACCCAAATCGGGCATAGGTTCCGGCGGCGTCAAAATCTGCCAACTCACCCCCACAAAACCGAGGATATACACCCCAATGGCAATGGCCGCAAACGCCGCCAGCGTCGCCCAAATCGGGTGGCCCCCCTTGGTTTTCTTTCCCTGCCGGGTTTCAATTTGCTCCACATCCAGCCAGGGCGTCGCGCCCCAACGCAACCACCCCTGCACTGCCACCGTTTTCCCGATAAATTGCACCGGATGGCGACTGCCCAACCACAGATGCCGCAAATAACTCGGCGCCGGTTGATAGTGCAAAGGAATCGTGCCGTTAGGAGTTGCCAACCACAAGTCCTGCCCCAGGGCATTATCCCAACTCAAACGCCCCAACAACTGCCCCTGCCAATACTGGGGTTGCCCATAGGCCGGGGAATACGACCCCACCGTCACCGCCGTCACCACCTCCGGTTCCGCCTCCGGGGGCATCCGGGGAATATCCGGGTAGAGAAAATTGATCCGCACCAAAGTACCACATCCCCAGCCAAACCAGGCCAAGGCCACCGCCACCCACCGATCCGGTTGCGCCAAAAACCACCCCATCAGCAGCCCGACCAACCAGCCCACCAACCAACCCACCCCCAACCCCAACCAGGGCGCCACATACAGGGCGTGCTGGCGCCAGGGCAAAGGTTCCCGCGTCCCCAGTGTCACCTCCGGCGGCACCTGCCACTGCTCGGCAATCCGCATCAAATACCCTAGCCGCGTGGTCACATCCGCCTGCGCCAAGGACAAATTCAACCAAGGCCAACGGGGCCGCAACACCTGCTCCCAAGGCACCTCCGGCGGCACCGTCCCCAAAAACACCCCCCAGCGGGGATGCACCGGCAACAACAATTCCCACAGGTCGTAAAGGTGAGGCAGACTGCCCCTCTCCTGCAACACCGCCGCCGTCGCCACATTCAACTTCAAAATCGCCCGCGCCAAGGCATTCGGGTCCGCGTAAAACTGCATCGCCCGCCGATCCGCATACAACGTAAATATCCGGGCAAACCCCAAACCCGCCCAGCGCCACCACCACCACAGCCCATAAAACAGCCAGGACAAGGTACCCGTCAGCCAGGCCACCCGCCGCCACCGTTCCCCCAACCGCGCCAAATGCAGATAAATTACGTAAGGAATTTGTAATAAAAACGTCAAACCAGAGAGCAACCCCAACCCCAAAAACAGTGCCGTCTGGCCCACCGGCAAACGCACCAGCAGCCGCCGACTCAACTCCTGGGCCACCACCGCCGCCAACTCCCGGTCATCCAGCACCGCTTGCGCCCCCGCCGTGAGCACCAACCACTGGGCACGGGGCAACCAGCCAAAACTCCACACCGCCGCCACCGGCGTATCGAGCCACCACACCCGCACCGCCGGCCAGCGCCGCTCCGTCGTAAATTGCTCCAGCAACCGCGCCGTTTCTGGAAATTGCTCCCGCAGCGCCGCCAAGGGCAAAGGCCGTCCCGCTCCCAACCGTCCCAAACTCCAGCGCAACCCCCAAGGTGCGACCGTCAAACTTGCCCCCAACAGCGCCAACGTCACCCCCACCGGCGGTTGCACCCAAGTGAAATAGCGAAAGACGGAAAACAACACCTGGCTTGCCAACTGTCCCAGCCAATAAAAACTGGTCAACACCAGAACATAAGCCAACACCAGCGTCCCCAACCCCAGCAACCACAGCGGCCAGGTGGGCGGGCGTTTCAAGGGCGTCCATTGCCGCGGACGGGGGGCATTACGCCAGCGCCGTTGCATCCGGGTTGATGGCTCAGGCACTTGGGGCGTGGTCGGTACCGTCCCTAAACCTTCTTGAGCTGATCCCTGCCCCTTTTCTCCTGATCCCCAATGTTTTCCCCCTACTTCCGAGGGGAGCGCCGATTCCTCCCCCGTTGGCCTGTCCTTGGGTGCTTCTGACGGTGGGTTGGCA
Organism: Gloeomargarita sp.; assembly: GCF_053491055.1. Taxonomy (NCBI): domain Bacteria; kingdom Bacillati; phylum Cyanobacteriota; class Cyanophyceae; order Gloeomargaritales; family Gloeomargaritaceae; genus Gloeomargarita; species Gloeomargarita sp. The sequence goes on along the minus strand of NZ_JBRCEP010000035.1, from coordinate 10,716 downwards.
TCGCCCATGGTTATCCCCCCCATACCCATCTCCACCTTCAGTTTAGAAGGTAATGGTCAAATAGGGTTCTTGGAAGCGGGCGCTGGTAATCCCTTGCCCCTGCCATTCCTCAGGGAGGGTGATGTTGCGCCGTTGGTCCCCAGCTTCCACCGTTACCCCTGGCCCGTACTGGGTCAATTTCACCTGGGATTTCTGAAAACCCGGCAAAAACAGGCGAATTTGCTTGGCGGCCTTATCCACCACCACAGGGGGCGGCACGGGCACCACCTGGTCAAAATCCAACAACTCTGCCAGCGTCCCCACCGGCAAGGGGGCAAAGGCTGCCGCTACCTGCGTCGGTGTGCCATCGGTTACAAGCACCCCTTGCACCCGCACCTCCACCTGCTGGGCGCTCCCCCACCACCAACGGGCCAGCCGCACCGCCTCCGGGTGGGAACTGGTCACCAGATAGACCGCCAGGGCTTGGGGGTCGCGCACCAACGCCTGCCCCTGCTGTAACACCTCCTCCAGCCATTGTTGGGGTTGCTCCAGATTGGTCTGTTCCCAACCGCCCGTGAGCACCGCCCCCAACAGCGGCCCCAGAAACGGGGACACATTGCGGCTAAATTCGGAAGCGGCCAACACCTGGCGAAACCGCCGATAATACCAATCCGCCAGCAAGGGCATCCCGATCATGCGGAGGGTTTCCCGGTCGCTGGCACCCTCGTACACAATGACATCGTACTGGTTTTCCTGGCGGTACAGCCGCAGCGCATTCAAGGTCAACAGACTGTCCAACCCGGGAACGACCCCCAACTCCTGCCCATACACATCCCGAAAAAAAGGGGATTTGACGTAGCGCGCCTCTAAGGCCTTGAGTTCTTCCCAAAGTTGCTCAAGCAGAATCACAGATTGCAGTTGGACCGCGTCAATGCCAGGGCAAACCGTTTGCGGTTGTGGGGTCAGGGGCGTGCCCAAAGCCGCATCCAAAGCCGGACTGGGGCAGTGGGTAACGATGAGCACCCGCCGTTGCCGCTGGGCAAACCACTGGGCAACCGCCACCACCACCTTGGCCCGTTCGCCGCTGCCCAACCAGGTAATGATGCGGGTCATCCGTTGAGTTGGAACGCCGGTTCGAGTTCTTCCGGGAAAAACCAGGTTTGACTTTGGTCACTAAAGCGCACGACCAGGCCGATGCCTTTACCATCTACGACCCGCATATCGGTCACAACCCCCACCTGACCCAGTTTTTTGCTGACTTCCGGGCCAACCCGGTCTTTCAAACAGCACACCCGCACCTGTTGCCCGACATACATTTCTGCCGCCATACACCTTTACCCTGATGAACCCATGCTCAGTTTAGCGAGTTGTGGGGCAATTTTGTTAGATTTGAGGGTGTTTGTTTGTCTGCAAGCGATGACCCCGCCCCCCACCCGCCTGCTTTTTGTCTGTATGGGCAATATCTGCCGTTCCCCGGCAGCCGAAGGCATCATGAACCATCTGCTCCGGCGGGAAGGCTTGCAGGACCAGTACCTGTGTGATTCGGCAGGCACGATCGGCTACCACGAGGGCAGTCCCCCGGACGAACGGATGCGCCTGGCTGCCCAAAAACGGGGCATCGTCCTTAGCGGTCGGGCGCGGCAATTTACCCCAGCCGACTTTACCCGCTTCGACCTGATCCTGACGATGGACCGGCAAAACTATTGGGATGTTTTGGCGCTGGACCGGGAGAATCGCTATCGGCACAAAGTAAAGATGATGTGTGACTTTTGCCGCCGTTATCCCCACCGGGAAGTGCCCGACCCTTACTACGGGGGGCCAGAGGGGTTTGAATTGGTTTTGGATTTGCTCACAGACGCCTGCGAGGGCCTATTGATGGCCTTGCGGCAACAGCCTACGCAAACGCTTTAGCTCGTGGGGGTACGGGGGTGGATAAGCCCCGCAACCTGCAAGGTCAGTGTCGGGATACCCCGCAAGGAGGTGTTGCAAGGATGGTGGTTATACACAACGGCGTTGCCGGAATCTGGTATAGCCAGGCGGTGGGACATCCCGTGTCTGCTTGTGGAGGGGCTATAAGACCCTGAGGAAGCGAGAAGCCCGTCCTCTAGGCGTTAGTATGAGGGTCGGGAGTATGTCACGTGGTATATTCGGCGTTGATCCGCACGTAGTCGTAGCTTAGGTCGCAGCCCCAGGCGTAACCTACCCCCGGCCCCTGCCCCACCTGAATGTGAATCACCACCGGGTCCGAGTGCAGGTAGGCTCTGCCGGCCTCGCGGTCAAAAGGCAGGGGTTGGCCGCCCCGCATCAGGGGAATCGGGCCCAGGTCAATGGCCAGGTCCTCCGGGTGAAAGGGCACGCCTGCCCGTCCGACCGCGGCGGCGATACGTCCCCAGTTGGGGTCCCGGCCAAACACCGCCGCTTTCACCAGCAGGGAACCGCTCACGGTGCGGGCAATGGTGCGGGCCGCCGCATCCGTGTCTGTACCCCGCACGCAGACCTCGATGAGACAGGTGGCGCCTTCCCCATCCCGAGCGACTTTTTTGGCCAATTGGGTACAGGCTTCGGTCAGCATGGCCGCCAGGGTGGCTGCCGCCGGGTCCTCAGGTTGAATGGGGGGGCCTCCTGCTGCGCCATTGGCCAGGGCCAGGCACATATCGTTGGTGCTGGTGTCCCCATCCACCGTGATTTGGTTAAAACTGACCGCCACCGCCTCCTGCACCAAACGTCGCCACAGGGGGGCTGCCACCGGTGCATCGCAGGTGAGAAAGGCCAACAGAGTCGCCATATTGGGATGAATCATGCCCGAACCCTTGGCTATTCCCCCGACGCGAATGGGGGGATGCAGCCCCGTACTTTCCAGGGCAACGGTTTTGGGCACCAAATCCGTCGTGAGAATCCCCTGCGCCGCCAAATCGCCCCCTTCTTGCGTGGTCACGGCCAACAACGCCGGAATTGCCCCCAGCAATTTCTCCATCGGGATCAAACGGCCAATCACGCCCGTCGAAGCCACCAACACCTCGTGGGCAGCAATCCCCAACGCCTGGGCAAAAGCGGCGGCAGTTGTACAGACATCCTGCCAACCCTGGGGACCGGTCGCGGCATTGGCTTGCCCGGCATTGCAGACAATTGCCCGCACGGGTTGACCTGTCTGGAGTTGTTGCTGACAGTAGGTGACGCAGGCCGCCCGCATCTGAGAAGTGGTAAACGCCCCTGCCGCCACCGCCGGCGTTTCCGAATAAATCAGGGTCAAATCCAAAGCCCCCGACGGTTTTAGCCCTGCCCGCACTGCCCCTGCCCGATACCCTTGGGGCGCCGTCACCCCACCCGGAATCGCTCGCCACATAACCGCCTCGTTCACCCCCGTAGCCAGGAATTGATGTTATTTTTTTGTCGCAACCACAAATCCCATCAATTATAGGGCAAATGTTTTGCTTGTGACGGCACAGGGTTACCGGGGTATAAATCGCCAAAATCACTCAAAATCACTTTTGTCATTAGTCTTTCTTGAGGTCATAGGCCCCTGATGTTTAACCCCTAGGAAGTTATAGTTTTGGGTAAGGAGCACGAATCATGATTCCGCTGGCCAATTCACAGCACTCGTTAGGGAATACCGTTGCCAACTTTTGGGCTACCCATTCTTGGATGCGACCACCCTAAAAGAAGAGTTCCTACTGCTTAACCCACCCCTTGGGGCGGTCGTAGGGATTCTATTGGTTCCTATTGATCCCTCTATCGATCTGCTGTATGTTACGCAGGCTAATTGACTTTTTTTGCCAATAAAACCCGCAACCTCTGCCGGATTCACACCGGTATGTAATGATTCTTAGTGATGTGTGGGGAACCCGGATTGCTACATTAGAAATCGCTGTTTATGGAGTTCTGGAACGCTTATGGCTATTCCCGGATTGCCCCCTGCCGATTCCCGCCTACGGGTGCGTACCTTTCTCCAACAACTTCAGGACGATATTTGCCGGGAACTGGAGGCGACAGATGGCAAAGGAACCTTCCGCGAAGACCACTGGGAACGGCCAGAGGGCGGTGGGGGTCGCTCCCGCGTGATGGAGGGGGGCGCGCTGCTGGAACGGGGCGGCGTGAATTTTTCCGAGGTGTGGGGGAAACAACTGCCGCCTGCCATTGTGGAACAACGCCCAGAGGCCAAAGGCCATGAATTCTACGCGACCGGCACGTCGTTGGTGCTCCATCCCCGTAATCCCTACGTGCCAACCGTGCATTTGAATTACCGCTATTTTGAGGCAGGGCCGGTGTGGTGGTTTGGCGGGGGCGCGGATTTAACCCCCTACTATCCGTTTCGGGAGGATGCGGTGCATTTTCACCAAACCCATAAAACGGCTTTGGATGCCCATCACCCGGAGTATTACCCGGTGTTCAAACGCTGGTGCGACGAGTATTTTTACCTCAAACATCGCCAGGAAATGCGGGGCGTCGGGGGCATTTTTTTCGATTACCAAGACGGGGTGGGGTTGCTCTATCGCGGCAACAATTCCCAGGGGAATGCCGCCATTTACAGCAATAAAATCGGGGAGTTGCCGCCCCGGAGTTGGGAAGAGGTGTTTGCCATGGTGCAAAGTTGCGCCCAGGCGTTTTTACCCGCCTATTTGCCGATTGCCGAACGGCGGCGGGGCATCCCCTATGGGGAACGGGAACGGCAATTTCAACTCTATCGCCGGGGGCGGTATGTGGAATTTAATTTGATCTACGACCGGGGGACGATTTTTGGGCTACAAACCAACGGGCGCACCGAATCAATTTTGATGTCCCTGCCGCCTTTGTGCCGTTGGGAGTACTGCTACACGCCCGAACCGGGCAGTCCCGAGGCCGCCCTCACCGAGGAATTCCTCAAACCCCAGGACTGGCTGGCTCAGGCGTAGCGAATCCCCGCCTGGCGCATCCGTTCGATAGCCAGTTGCAGCCGTTCTTCGGGTACGGTGAGGGCAATGCGGAAAAACCCTTCCCCGGCAGCCCCGTACCCCACCCCCGGCGGCACAATAATGCCACATTTTTCCAGCAACAGGGTGGCAAATTCGGTAGAGGTATAGCCCTGGGGAACCGGCGCCCACACGTACAACGTGGCCTTGGGCGGGACCAGCGGCCAACCCAAGGACTGCAACCCCCAGACGAGCACATCCCGCCGCCGTTGGTACACCTGCATCAGTTCCTGCAACGCCGCCTCGCTCGTTTCAAAGGCCGCCATGGCCGCCCGTTGAATCGCCTTGAACACCCCGGAATCCACGTTGGTTTTCACCTGCCCCAACCCCTGAATTCCCAGGGCCGCCCCGCAGACAAACCCCACCCGCCAGCCGGTCATGTTGTAGGACTTGGACAGACTGTGAAATTCAATCGCCACCTCTTTGGCGCCGGGCACTTCCAGGACACTGGGCGGTTTGTAGCCGTCGTAGGCCATCTCCGAATAGGCGTGGTCGTGGCATAGGAGAATGTCGTACTGGCGGCAAAACGCCACCGCTTCGGCAAAAAACTCCCGGCTGGCTATCGCCCCCGTGGGATTGTTGGGGTAATTGAGCCACAGCAATTTCGCCCGTCGCGCCACCTCGGTAGGAATGGCCGTCAAATCCGGCAAAAAGCCCCGCTCTGGGCGCAACGGCATCATCCAGGCCTGCCCCCCCGCAAAAATGGTCGAAGTCCGGTACACCGGATAGGCCGGGTCGGGAATGAGCACGTAATCCCCCGCCTCCACAAACGCCAAAAACGTGTTGTGAATCGCCTCTTTGGAACCAATCGAGGACAAGACTTCCCGCTGCGGGTCAACCGTCACCCCAAACCGCCGGTACATCCAAGCTGCCGCCGCCTGCCGGTACTCCTTCGTCCCCTGGTAGGGCGGGTAATTGTGGGTACTGGGGTCGTCAATCGCCGCGTGCATGGCTTGCACCACATGGGCAGGCGTGGGTTGGTCCGGGTCGCCAATGCCCATATTGATCACATCCACCCCTTGCGCCACCAACGCATCCCGCTTGCGGTCAATTTCCGCAAATAGATACGGGGGAATCTGCTGCAAACGACTGGCCAATTGCATAGGGGCGGCTCCAAAAACTGTTTTTTTATGATAAAGCCTAGGGCGACCTTGAGCACCCCAGGCCGACGACTCCCAAACCCCACCAGTAGCAGCAAATTACACCGTAATCACTTGGTCAGGCTGATTGTTGCCCAAAGCGGCGTATAAGTCGGGGAAACAGCCGACCGTCACCCCGGCAACCACATTTTTGGGCACACATTTGGCCGGCTCTGTGCGCCCCTGCCCCTGGGCATCACACCAGCGCGGCTCCCCTTCGGCCAAATTCCGTTCCAAGGCACACATATCACACATCATCAGCAAAATGTTCTGCGCCTGGGCCACCCGCGCCAACCGCTCGCCAATCGGGTCCCCCTGCCGCAACACAAAACAATTGTCATCGAAGAAAAACATCCCCACCACCGTCGCCCCATGCACCCCCGCCTCCAACTGCGGCAGGATCATCTGCCCCAACTTGTACGTGCCCCCGCGGGGATGGGCAAAAACATAAGCCACCTTCATGCTGCCTCTCCTTCTTAAGAAGGATTTTTATTCTCATAGTAACAGGGGGGCGACCGGTTCACCCCCCAGGAGGTGGTTAAGCGTGCAAATGGGCCTCCAAGAACCAGAGCCGTTTGTCCACCGTGCGGGAAATCTCGGTGAACAAATCCGCCGTATCCGCATCGCCCAGGTTCGCCGTCTGGTCAATCGCCTGTCGGACAGAGCGCGCGTATTGGGCATAGCGGTCTGCCAGCGCCACCAGATGCTCGTGCCCTCTGACTGCCGTCTGGGGATATTCGGGCAACTGGGACGCCTGCGCCACCATCCGCACCGTGCCCTGGGCCACCCCGGCCAAGGCCGTTACCCGTTCTGCTAGCTCGTCCACATAGCCCAACAATTCCCCTGCCATCGCATCAAACATCTCGTGCAGGGCATAAAAATCCGACCCTTTCACGTTCCAATGGGCCTGTTTGGTCTGGCTATACAGGTCAAAGGTATCGGCCAAAGCCTGATTCAAAATGGCAATCACCTGCGCCCGCACCTCGGCAGCCAAATCCAAACGCGTCGGGTAAAGCGTAGCTTGCGTTGGCATCGTCGGAACCCTCCCAAAAACAACCACAAAAACTGAAAACCCTACCCCGCTAGGCCAAGTGCAACCGCAACACCGCAGGCGTTGCCCGCCGCACCCGACACCGAATGGTAGGACACCCCAACCGGCGCATCGCCTCAAACCGATGACAGCCGGAAAACCCGTAGTAAACCCCCTCCACCTCCAACACCTCAATCGGCTCCAACTGCCCCACCGCCGCAATCGAAGCCATCAACTGCGCCACCTTCTCCGGGTCGGTCTGCCGCGGTAAAGGCCGCCGAATCGCCGCCAACGGTAACTCCATCACGCGCATCGTCCACCTGCTGAATCCCTCCTGTTCTAAATCATACTCATAACGACTACGAGTTGACAAGGAATGGGTGCAGATGGGGGACCTGGGGTGGTCAGGGTAAACGGTCAAGAACCCGTTGGCGGTAGGTTTGGGGGTCGGTACCGGTGCCAGAGGCCTGGGCAGGGAGGTGTTGTCGGAGGGCCAGCAGGCGGGTTTGGGGAGCGGGGTGGGTACTAAGAAAGGCGGGTGGGCTGCCTTGGCTTTGGAGTTTGGTCAAAAATTCCAGCAAGCCGCGGGGGTCATAGCCGGTGCGGAGGAGGTAATTGAGGCTACCGCGGTCGGCTGCCAATTCCTGTTCTCGGCTGCGGGGACGCCGCAACGCCAATTCCACCACCAGCGCATTCAGGCGACTGCCATCGGTGCCCAACAGCGTGCTGAGCCCCTGGGCGACCGCCAACTCTTGCCACTGGCGCACCAGGTGTCGCTGGGCAACATGGGCGATTTCGTGTCCCAGGACGCCTGCCAACTGCGCCTCGTTTGCGACAGTTTTGAGCAACCCTGTCGTCACATAGACAAATCCGCCCATCGTGGCAAAGGCATTCACCTGGGGGCTGCGGACCACCGTAAATTCGTAGGGCAAATGGGGGCGTTCACTCACGGCGACCAGCCGTTGGCCGATTTCGGTCACATAGCGTTGCACTTCCGGGTCCGCGTGCGCCACAAATTCCCGCGCCAACAAGTGTTGGTGGATCTGCTGTCCCAGGTGTACCTCCTGCCGGTCAGAAAGCTGGCTCCATTGGAGAATTTCCAAACCCCGTTGGAGCAGTACCGGCCAAGGAATGCCCTGGCGTTGCGCCTGTGCCGGGGTGACGACCAAGACCAGACTGAGCACAAAGACGGAAACCAGCACACGCCAGCGTTTTCCCCCAAGCTGGCGGCGCCAACTTGAAGCAGTGTTTGTAGCCATAACATCCGTACCCTAGCGATGCCCCTGCCCTCATTCAATCATCAAGAATCATCAAAAAAAATTAAAAGTTAACGCATGCAACCCTGTTGTTTTGCAAAACCCAACCTGATTTCCGCGCGTTTAGTTGTACAATCATGGCATCCTCTTGACCCCAACGGCAACGTATGGCTTCCCCTTCCGTCGTGCGAGTTCCCCCCGTCCAGGAATTGGTCTGGGGTTTTGTCATTCAAGGGTTGGTGGGTAGTGGTATGCTCATGGCGCTGGTGCGCTTGCTGCCTTACTACCAGCAACAACAACAGCGGCATCACCTTCTCCAAACCGAGATAGAACGTACGGAGATACAGGTGCGGGAGTTACAAACCGAATTTCAGCGCACCTTTGACCCGCACCAGCAGCCCCGGTTGATCCAAAAAGCCACCCAACGGCTGCAGCCCCACCAGCGGCAGGTTATTTGGGTAAAACCCCGTTGACGCCGATGCTACCGCCCCTTCCCGCCGATATTTCTCCCCAGGCGTATGTGGTTTTGGGACTGGCCCATTGCTTTTGGCAGACCGAAGACGGCCTGACCGAATTGCAGATCGTAGAACCCATTCCCACCGCTGCCCTGCACACCCTGTACCAAGGCGTTCCCACCTCCTATGCCGTCCTGCGGGCCACCACCCTCGGCGCAGCGGCGCAGGTCATGCGGGAGCATTTTCCCCAGGCCCAACCCTGCCAGGATTTTTGGGAACGGGCCATTGCCGCCGCCCGTACCTACCAACGGGATGAACGCGCCCGCGCCTACCTCCCCCTTGGCCACGAATACCGCCATTTGCATTTCAGCCTCGAGCGCAAACGGGTCTTAAACAGCCGTCGTACCGTGCGAGATAGCGACAACATTCGACAACACCCCCACACCCACCGCCAGCTTTAGGGAGCTACCCCCCGGCGAGAAAGCACCAACTTCCCATCGCCTTGGGGAGTTATCTATGGCGGTCATCCCTTGAGCCTTTATTTTGCGTCAGCGCCTTTACGGGAACTGACTTGGCTGAGGCGAATTTGTTTACGTCCCAGGATAATTGCAAATTCATCGCCGGGTTGTAAATTCATCTGTTTGGTGTAGGCAGCTCCAATGAGGAGATTGCCATTGGATTGTACCCGTATGCGGTAGCTGGCTTCCCGGCCACCCCGTGAGCGTTTGGGTTTGCGCCCTTTGCTGTCGAGGTCAATCCCGTGGGCCTCGATGAGGGCATTGCGGAACTTGAGAATATTGACCCGTTCCCTTCCTTTTTTGGTCACGGTGTAATAACCACACGCTCTGGCCTTTTCTTTATCGCTGAGGTGACCCAGTTCGGCAAACTTCGCCAACAGAGCCGCCCCGGTTAATGGTTCGGTTGGCACAACTTTATCCGGCATATCTGGATGGGGGTCAATTGGATGACTTTATCATAAATCTTGGGGTGACAAATTGGGACAAATATGGCCGTATCAACTATCAATATCTCGCGGCTGCGCCCGGTCGGCCCCTGGCACGCTAGGCAAAATCGCGGTCACAGCGTTATGATGGTTATGATCTAAGACACACATTTTTAGGAGGTTCGGCGTTCGCATGACGCAGGTAGTTTTAGGCGAGAATGAGAGCATTGAGTCGGCTCTGCGCCGCTTCAAACGGCAGGTTTCCAAAGCCGGGATTTTGGCCACGGTCAAGCACCGGCAGTACTTTGAGACCCCCCAGGAAAAGCGCAAACGCAAGGCCAAAAACGCCCGCCGCAAACGCCGTTACCGTTGACCTGATTGGGGGTTGCGTCCCCAGGGCAAGTTTTCCCATCGCCTTTCAGGTTGGCCGTCGGGGCGTATGACCTCGGCTCAGGGCGCCCCTCTGGGTAACCTGCCGGTCGTCGTCCCCGCAACTAGAACAATTTACCTCTGGCTGTCAGGGGATAAAGGCGCACGACGGATAACAACATTGCCCACAGCGTCTGGATTTCTGGGACTTTTACTTCCCGCCATTGATACGGCTGGCAGTACAAATGAGTAATTAACGAACGCAGGCTTGCCATATCCAAATGGGTAAATTTGAGACCCAGTTTAACCTTGGTACGCTCACAGCGCCTGTGAACCAATTCCACCGTTAAACCAATCCCGGCAAGGGGGCTAGGCGAAATAAATTCTAATTTACCAGTGGCGAAATGATCATAGGGAAAATACTCAACAACCACTAAGGCGCCACCCTCAGAAATATCCATCGTCGTACCCAGAAAGACCTCATCCCGGACGATTAACCGGCAAGGCTCTCGGCGGGGAAAACGGACATAGGCTCTTTGGGGTACATCAATAGCCGACATAACACAAATCATCAATAGGATACAGTTGTAAGTCACCCA
>NZ_JBRCEP010000034.1:0-16779 GCF_053491055.1 Gloeomargarita sp. | reverse complement strand
ATCAACGGCAAACCCACATCCTGGGCAAATTGGCGGCGGGTGGTCGGGTAATCAATCACCAATCCTTCCCCAGCAATGGGCGGGGCGGGTTGCCCTTCAATGTGCAGATAGATGGGTGCTTGGGGGTTCAAACTGCTGGCGGTATAAATCACCTGCGCCACGCGATAGATCACCGAGTAACTGCCCCCGCCGCTGGTAAATTCCCGCGAGAGATTGAGGTAAACTGCGCCATTTTTTAATTCCAAACCGAGTAACCGCGTGCCGCTGGGAATGGCCGTGGTCATGTCCTTGGGGGGGGTGCCAAGCAGGAGATTCATCGCCTGCCGGAGCGCTGCCGTAGGGTTATTTTTGGGAGCGGTAAGCAAGGGGTCACTGACCAACATCTCCTTACCCTGTTGCACCTTCAACCAGTACAGACGGGGCTGTTCTGCCGTGACCACAAATTGCTGGGGCGCCGGGGTGCGGGCCTGTTGCACCCACCACATCGCACCACCTACGGTGCCTAGGCATACCGCCGCCGTTAGTACTACCCACCCTACCCGTCGGGACGTTCCTGCCCAACCTGAGCGAATCATCGTTGCACTCCCAGACCCCTTAATTATTGTGCCTCAGTCCTTTGCCGACGTAACCAACCCCTACCAGTGTCCTTTACAATAGGCCAAAAAAGCCCAACAGGTGGATGATGAATGAGCCGATTCCGGTAATTGTCACAGGCGCTGCCGGCAAAATGGGTCGCCAGGTGGTCAAGGCAGTCGCCAGTAGTCCCGATCTGGTGCTGATGGGAGCGGTGGATCGGCAGCACCTGGGGGAAGATGCGGGGGAAGTCGCGGGCATTCAGGCGTTGGAAGTGCCGATTACGTCCGATCTGCAGTCGGTGTGCGCGCTGGTGGCCCAGGAAAAACAACCGGGCGTGATGGTGGATTTTACCCATCCCCACAGTGTCTATGAAAATGTGCGGGCAGCGATTGCCTACGGGGTCTATCCGGTGGTGGGCACAACCGGCCTGAGTGAGGAACAGATTCAGGATTTGGCGGAATTTTGTGATAAGGCCAGCATCGGCTGCATTATTGCGCCCAATTTTTCGATTGGTATGGTGCTGTTGCAACAGGCGGCGATTCAGGCCAGTCGTTATTTTGACCACGTGGAAATCATCGAATTGCACCACAATCAAAAAGCCGATGCCCCCAGTGGCACGGCGCTCAAAACCGCCCAAATGCTAGCAGAAATGGGTAAAACCTATAACCCTACTACGGTGAATGAAACAGAAATGTTACCTGGGGCGCGGGGGGGTCTAGGGCCAGAACACATCCGCATTCACAGCGTTCGGTTGCCGGGATTGTTGGCCCATCAGGAAGTGATTTTTGGCGCACCAGGGGAATGCTATACCCTGCGTCACGACACAAGTGACCGCAGTTGCTACATGCCAGGGGTTTTACTTGCTATTCGCAAAGTGCGGCAACTCAAACAATTGGTTTATGGGTTAGAAAAAATCCTCGATTAGCACTGCAATTTGGCGGTAGGCGATGCCAACAGGTGATCTGAGGAACAAGCAGGAATTTCTCTACCACCTCTACCAGGACTGTCGGCAAAAAACGTTGGCTTTGGTGGCGGATGTCACCGCAGCGCAACTGCAACAACAGGTGCATCCCGAATTGAGTCCCTTAGGTTGGCATTTCGGCCATATTGCCTACACCGAAGCCCTGTGGTTATTGGGAGAACCCTTGCCCTACCCGGAACTCACACCCATTTTTCGGGCCGATGGCTATGCCAAATCCCAGCGCGCGGCCGTCTTGCCCCCCCCAGAACGGTTGTGGGCCTATGTACACACCATTCGGGAAAAAGTGTTGGCGCTTTTACCCCACATGACCCCCGCCCAGGAGCGGCTCTGGCATTGGGTGATTCAACACGAAATGCAACACCAAGAAACCATGACCGTTATTCGGGTTTTGCAAGGGAGTTTCACAGCCCAAATCCCGGCAATTTCTGAGCCAAAAACACTAATTCCCATTCCTGCGGGACAGGCGCTGCTTGGTTATGATGGGGTAAATGCCCTGGATAACGAATCGCCAACCCATACGCAAGAAATTGGCGGTTTTCACATTCGTACAACGCCCGTCACCCAAGCGGAATTTGCGGAATTTATGGCTGCCGGTGGCTATCAAGAACCCCGTTGGTGGTCAGCGCCGGGGTGGGCCTGGGTGCAAAAAAACCACATCACTCAGCCATTGTACTGGCAATCAACAGATGAAATGCTGCCGGTGTGTGGGATTAGTTATTACGAAGCCGAGGCCTACTGCCGGTTTATCGGCCGACGATTGCCGACGGAGAGGGAGTGGGAATGGGCGGCGCAGCAGGGATTACCGGCGCAGGGTCTGGTGTGGGAATGGACGGATTCGTGGTTTGCTCCTTACCCCCGGTTTACCGCCTATCCCTATCCGGGCTACTCGGCCCACTACTTTGACGGTCAGCACAAAGTCCTGCGGGGTGGCAGTTGGGCAACCCCTGCCTATTTGCGCCGACCCAGTTTTCGCAATTGGTATCCGCCGCACATCCGCCATATCTTTGCCGGACTGCGTTGGGTGGCAGATGGCTAGGGCGTTTGACGGCGATTTTTGAGGAAACGGCCCAGGCGATATTTGAGGTGTTGGAGTTGTCCCCAAAGGGTATCCTGTTGCCGCAATTTCGCACCGTCAAACACCTGGTCAAAAACAAATTGATCCGCGGCCAAATTCCTGGCAATAAAAGGGGGATGGGTAATTTCTCCCAATTCTTGCGTGGGCATATTGGCCAAAGGACTATGGGGGTTGTGGGTGTGAGTGGCCTCTGCCCCAAAACCGATATTGGTAACTAAATTCACCCTAGGCGTGGCGACCAAACCGCTTTGGCTGAAACAGGCAAACATAAAGGCGTAGTCCCAGGTATCAATTTGGCCCCGATACATCTGTTCAAATTTCTGCAACCAATAGCGGGTTTCGTACTTGCTATCGCTGATGAATTCCACATAACCACCGTCGCGAAATTCCGGCCAAAGTTTCATGGTCACATCATAGTACTGCCAGGCGCGCCGCCAACTGGCCCAACCCCAACAGTGAAAATACTTGGAAAAGTAATAGCTATAGGGCGTCACTTCCCGGCCCCGTTGATGGTTGTTGCCGGTGATGGCCATGACCCGTTCGTGGTCTTGATACCGTTCGAGCAATTCATCACAAAAGCGAAAAAAGGAATGATTGGGCAGACAGTCATCTTCTAAAACAATGGCCCGGTCCGTCTGGGCAAACACCCAATCCAAACCACTTGCTACCCGCTGGCGACAGCCCAAATTCCTTTCGGCATAGTTGCGTTCCACCTGGCAATCCCAATCAATGTGGGCCACCAGCGAACGGGTTTGTTCGCAGCGCACTGCTTCCTCGGCATGGCGCGGCCCATCGGCCACAATAAATAACTTTTTGGGCGCCACTTGGCGGATGACCGCAAACACTTGGGCGGTGAGGTGCGGACGGTTGAAGATGAAAAAAGCCACCGGCGCTTTGAGACCCATGCCAACCCGCTTTTGGAAAGCCCTTTTTTACCTTATCACGGGAAATCATACCCATCCCACAACGCCGTCGTCCTGCGCAAACTACAGTAGTTACCCTGCCCCAAAATGAGGTGATCCAATAGCGGCATGTCCAGAATTTGACTGCATTGCAACAGTTGGCGGGTGAGTTCCAAATCGGCTGGGCTGGGGGTGAGATTGCCAGAGGGATGGTTGTGTCCCACCACCAAACGGGTAGCTCCCAGCCGGATGGCTTCCCGGAAGATTTCCCGAGGGTGCGCCAGGGTTTCGGTTGCCGTGCCAATGGTCAGCACGCGGGTTGCCAGCAGACGGTGTTTGACATCCAAAAGCAGTAAACCGAACCGTTCGGTGTCGGCCCACATGAGTTCGGGGGCCAGGGCCATAGCGGCCAGTTCCGGGCTGTCAATGGGGGTGCGCTCCAGCGGGCGACTCAAAAAAACCCGTTTGCCCAGTTCAATGGCGGCCAAAATGGTGGTGGCTTTGGCCGGGCCGATGCCGGGAATAGCCATCAATTCTGCCGGTTTGATGTCCCGCAACACGGCCAGCGCATCCTGTTGATGTTGCCCCAAGGTTTGCAACAGGTACTGCCCCAAGCCCACGGCGGAAAGTTGCCCTGAACCGGTGCCCAAAAGAATCGCCAGCAATTCCCCCGTCCCCAACGCGGCTGCCCCCTGTTGCAACAGCCGCTCCCGCGGTCGCTCGGTGGTGGGCAGGTCACAGATACGCAGGCGGTAGGCAGGCGTCATGGTTGACCTCATCTGCTTATACTAGAAAAAGTGCTCTGATCTGCTTGCCATTCCTATGCCACGCACCAAGTTGACCCCTGCCGACCGCGCCCAAATTGCCCAGCGTTTTCGGGAAACGACGGCGACGGCCACCAGTCTGGCGGCGGAATATGAAGTAAGCATCAGCACCATCATTCGTATCTTAAAAGAAGAACTGACCGAGGCGGTGTACGAGTCCCTAGTGCCCCAGAAACGGGCAGGCCGCTGGCAGGAACCGCCCCCGCCTCCTGCAACCCCCACACCATCGCTTCCCTCGCCGGGGCAGATTCTGGCCTACCGCCCGGTGGCGACCGATCCCCCTGCCCCACCCCAGCCGCCACCGCCAACACCGGAATTAATTCCCCCCACCCCACCCACGCCCGCGACCGTTGACCCCAGCCCGGCCCCGGAACCCGTGGCCCTAGAGGAACCGGAGGCGACTGCCCTGCCCGAATGGGCGGCGGATGCCCAGGACGATTGGGAGGATGAGGAAGGGGACGAGGACGAAGGGACAGGTGACGCCTTTGCACCGGAATCGATCAGCCAGGACATTTTGCCCTTGGAAGCGGCGGATTTGCCCCACCCCTGCTACCTGGTGGTGGACCGGTTTGCGGAATTGGTCGCCCGTCCCCTAAAAGAATTCAGCCGCTGGGGGGAATTGCCCAGCACCAGTGAGACGGCGCGCACCCTGCCGGTGTTTGATAACCATCGGGTGGCCAAACGCTTTTCCGGGCGGGCCTACCGGGTGCTCAAGGTGCCCGATGCCACGTTGATTTACAAAACCAGCGGCTATCTCTACGACAAGGGGATCACCCATTTGCTGGTCAATGGGCAGGTGTACCTGGTGACGCGTCCTGGGGGGCAAGCTGAGGCCCTGGCGACCCCAGAACCGGCAGACCACCTGGATTAGGGGTTGACCGCCCAGAGGTTGACCCGGCGGTCCACGCTGCCACTGGCAAGCAGACGCCCATCGGGACTAAAGCTGATGCCGTAAATCCAACCCTGGTGGCCGGTCAGGCGGGCGATTTCCTGTCCTTGGGTCAAATCCCACAGCCGAATGGTCTGGTCCCGTCCGGCGCTGGCGACCCATTTTTCGTTGGGATGCAAGGCAACGGTAAAAATTTCCCCCACATGGCCGGTGAGGGTTTTGACCACTTGGCGGGTGTTGAGATTCCAGTATTTCAACGTGGCATCCCGGCTGACACTGACAAAGGCTTGACTGTCGGGGGCAAAGGCCAACCAATTGACATCGCTGGTGTGGCCGGTGAAGGTGTGGCGCCATTGTCCCCCTTGCCACAGGCGAATCGTCCGGTCCACGCTGGCACTCAGCAGGCTTTGGCCATCAGGGCTGTAGGTGACATAGAGCACGATGTCCCGATGGCCGCGCAAAATGGCCCGCGGTTGGCCGCTGCGGTCCCAAAGCCGCACGGTGCGGTCGTAGCTGGCGCTGGCAAAGGTATGCCCCTGGGGATGCACCGCAATCGCCGTCACCCAATAACCGTGGCCCCGCAGGGTTTGCCGTTCTTGTCCGGTGACCACGTCCCAGAGCTTGATCAGACTGTCTTTGCCGCCGCTAATGAGGGTGCGCCCATCGGGGGTGATCGCCAAACCCAAAACCTCTTCCCGATGCCCCACCAAGGTCCGCACTGCCTGGCCGGTCGCCACCTCCCACATGCGAATCGTCTTGTCTTCACTGGCGCTAAACAGATAACGCCCGTCCGGGCTAAACACCACCGTGTTGATGTAGCCGGTATGGCCGGTCAAGCTGGCCTGGAGCCGCGCCACCCCCGGCGGCGACGGGGAAATGGCAGGGGGAGAAAAACGGCGCACCCACCAGAACCCCGCACCGGCAGCCAAGGCCACCCCTAGGGCCATCAGCCCCGGCCAGGGAACCCGGCGGCGGCTGGAAAAACCGCAAATCTCACAGCGCGCCGCCGTCGTCGGGTTGCGGTCATAACCACAGCGGGGACATTTCCAGTGAGGGTTGCTCCCAAGGGTCATGGGGGACAACCAACGTCATACCGCCTTCCACCCTAGATCAATTTCCCGCCCCTGACCAGGCTTAGGCCGGAGTAACGCTGGCGATCCGTCCCCCCTGCCGCTGAATCTGCTGCATACGCAGAGAGAGCTGGTCGTAGGGCACCAGAAACGTGGTCGTTACCCGCCGCACCTTGGGATAGCCAGGGCCGGCCAAACCGACCACCTCAATCCGGTACATCCGTCCCCCTTGGCCGAGGGTTGGGCCTTGGCGCGATTGGGTCATCGGATTCTGGGGCGCGCGGTACGCCCAGGCGTCGTTCACCCCGGAAGGACCCACAATCGTGCTGGCTCTGTTTTGCGCCAGTTCCCAGGTCAAGCGGGCGTTGGTGCGCTCGAGTTGGCTGCGGTCGCTGTTGGCATAGCCCCGGTAGAGGCGGAACATGCGGTTAAACCCGGCCAGTTTTTGCCCCGGTTGGCTCCAAAAGCCCCGGTAGGTAGGAACGGTATATTCCCCGAAGTTGGCCTGGTACTCCGGGCTATCAATGTAGCTGTCAATTTCCGCCGCGTACCCCTGGCGGTGATACAGGTCGAGGTGGAAACTGATTTCGCTTTGGTCGTAGGGCGCCCGTCCCAACAGATGTTTGTAATTTAATTCAATGAACCGGTTGTTGCTGTTGGGATAAAAGAATTTTTGTTTATACAGTTCGGATTGGGCCACCGCCCGCACCAATTCCCGCACGGTGATATTCCCGTTGCGAAACTGGGATTCGGCATAGGTTAGCCGCTCCTGCTTCATCACATAATCGTTCCCCAAGACGTAGCGATACACCGCCTGGATCACCATTTCGGTGTCGGCGGGGCTGCGCCACTCGATGCGGTCTTGCGGCGAAAAATCACTGATGCCCAGGTTGCGGGCCGAGGTTGATAGGGTCATAACTACTCCACAGGAAAACTCAGTTGGGATTTTCTAATAAAATCCGGGGGAATTTCTTAAAAAACAGCCGTTTTTGCAATAAAGTTTTATTTAATTTAGTAATTGGTGATATTTTGCCAGGGGGCGGTGCAGGTCATGGGGTGGTGCGAGGGGGGCTGGCTAAGATGAGAACCATAGCTTGTGGGATGTTGCGTGTATGAATGGGGCGGCACCGGCACTAGGGGGTTGGTGGGTCGGGGAAGCGGTGGGGATTCGCTGTCTGGACGGGTTGGCCGCCCAGTTGGGGCTGGCTGCGGAACTCTGTCTGTGGGCCGAGTGGTGGGAGCGGGTGCCGCCGGAGGAACGGCCAGCGGTGCAGCAGGTTTGGCAGGCGTGGTTAGCAGGGGAACAGCCCCAGTTGCAGGTGGCGCATCACTGGCTGTTGCCGACGGGGGCTTGGCGGTGGCTGTGGGTGTACGGGCTGGTGTGGCAGGGGCAACGGTTGGGCCTAGTGTTGGATGGGACGGTATTCACGGCAGCAGGGGGAATGGCCCCGGCAGAATTGCAGTCGGTGTTGGATGCCTTTCCCGGCCCGGTATCCTGGATCGGTCAGGATTTGCGCTATCTGGGGGTGAATCGCCAGTTGGCCCATTCGCTCAATTTACCGGTGACGGCGTTTCCGGGACAGCCGGTGGGGTTTCTCAACCCGGACCCGCGTTTTTACCGGTTTGTCCGCGAGGTGTTTGCCGACCCCGACCCCTATGGGCAGCGGCAGATGGAATTTAGCGTGCCCACAGCGGACGGGGAGACCAAGCGGTTTTTGCTGCTGGCGCAAAAGTACCAACAGGGGCGGGCGGCGGTGTTTGTGGGGCTGGATGTGACCGAGCGGCGGCGGATGGAAGCCCAATTGCGCCAGAGTGAGGACCGCTTTCGGCACCTGGTTGAGGAGTTGCACGTCGGGGTGCAGTTGTGGGGCCCCCAGGGCGAGCATCTCCTGAGCAATCGCACGGCCCTTGAGCTGTTGGGGGTGACGCTGGCGGAGTTGCAGCGGTATGGGTTGCAGGAATCGTTTTGGAATGTGATTGATGAAACGGGGCAATCCCTAAAGGCGGCGGATTGGCCGGTGGCGCGGGCGCTGCGCTCCGGGCAGGGGGTGCGCAATGTGGTCTTGGGGGTGTATCGCCAGCGCTATCAGGACCGGGTGTGGTTGTTGGTGACGGCGGAACCGCAAACCGACGCGCAGGGGCGGGTGGTCCAGGTGATTTGCACCTTCAGCGACATGACCGAGCGGCGCCGGATGGAAGAGGCGTTGCGCGAAAGCCAACAGCGGTATGCCCTGGCCCTGGCGGGGGCCAATGATGGGCTGTGGGACTGGGATTTGGTGACCAACGAAATGTACTTTTCCCAGCGTTGGTTGGAGATGCTGGGCTACCAGCCGGGGGAAATCAGCCCTACCCCGGAAGAATGGCTTGAGCGGATACACCCGGAGGACCGGGAGCGGGTGCGCAATGAACTGTCGGCCCATTTGACCGGGTTGACCCCCCATTTTGAGAGCGAACATCGGATGGTGCATCGGGATGGCAGTTACCGGTGGATGCTCTGTCGGGGGTTGGCGGTACGGGATACGGATGGGCAGGTGTATCGCATGGCAGGTTCCCAAACCGACATTAGCCAGCGCAAACAGACAGAGTTTCAGTTGCGTTATGCAGCCACCCATGATTCCTTGACGGATTTGGCCAACCGGTCCTTTTTTTTGGAATGTCTGGCCCAGGCGTTGCAGCACGAGGCGGCGTTTGCGGTTTTCTTTTTGGACCTTGACCGCTTCAAGTTGATCAACGACAGCCTAGGGCACCTCAGCGGCGACCGGCTGTTGGTGGCCATTGCCCGGCGGTTGCGCCAGGGTTTGCGTCCGGGGGATGTGTTGGCGCGTTTTGGCGGTGATGAGTTTGCCCTGTTGCTGCCAGGGGTGGCTTCTGCCCCGGAGGCCCTGGGGCTGGCTGCGCAGTTCCATCGGCTGTTTCAGGCGCCTTTTGCCCTGGGGACGGAGGGGTTGGAGGCGTTTACCAGCGCCAGTATCGGTGTGGTCTTGGGGCCAGGGCAGTACACCTGCCCGGAGGAAATCTTACGGGATGCGGATGCGGCGATGCACCGGGCCAAACAGCAGGGCAAGTCCTGTACGGTGGTCTTTGACGAATGCATTCGCGCCCAAACGCTGCGGCTATTGCAAGTCGAAACCGATTTGCGCCGGGCCATCGAGCGGCAGGAATTGTGCGTCTATTACCAACCCATTGTCGCTTTGCATACGGGCGCCGTGACGGGGTTTGAGGCACTGGTGCGCTGGTGTCATCCCCAGTGGGGGTTGGTCTCCCCTGCGGAGTTCATTCCCTTGGCGGAAGAAACCGGCTTGATCCTGTCGTTGGGGCGGTGGGTGTTGCACACGGCCTGTTGGCAGATGCGGCAGTGGCAGCTTCGCTGGCCAAAGGCAGACGGGTGGCACATCAGCGTCAATTTGTCCGGGCGGCAACTGCTCCAGCCGGATTTGCTGGCACAAGTGGTGGAAATTCTCGCCGATACCCAACTGCCGCCCCCCTGCCTACGCCTGGAAATTACCGAGAGCGTCTTGGGCAACTACGACCAAGCCGTGAGCATTCTCCAAAAACTCAAGGAGGTGGGGGTGGACTCCTGTATTGACGATTTCGGTACGGGTCATTCCTCGCTCAGCCGTCTGCATCAGTTTCCCTGCGACCACCTCAAGATTGACCGCTCCTTTGTTTCCCAGGTGGACCGGCAACGGGAAGCAACAGAAATCATTCGCACCATCATGTCGTTGGCCCAGAGTTTGCGGATGGATGTGGTGGCCGAGGGGGTGGAAACGGAGGCCCAGCGGCGGTTGTTGCAGGATTTGGCCTGTCGCTATGCCCAGGGGTTTTTATTCGCCCGTCCCCTGCCTGCGGACGAGGTGGAGCGGTGGTTCCAGCCCCGGCTCGGAGGGTGAATCGGGATAGGTGGCTTCAATCAGGGTGTGGACATTGCCGCGGGGGTGAAAATCCGCCTTCAGATGCACCACCAGGGGGTTGGCCACCGCCACAAAATCATCCAGAATTTGGTTGGCCGCCGCCTCGTGGGAAATCCGCTTGTCCCGATAACTATTGATGTAAAGTTTCAAGGACTTGAGTTCCACCACCCGCTGGTCGGGGATGTAGTCAATGTAGATGGTGGCAAAGTCGGGGTAACCGGAAAACGGGCATTTGCAGGTAAATTCCGGCAGGGTAATGCGAATCCAATAACGGCGACCGGGACGGGGGTTGGGAAACGTGGTCAGTTCCCCTTCGCGGATCAACCGTTCACCGTAGGGTTCCGCAGTCGTTGTCATCTGGCTTGCTCAATGCCGCACCAAATCCACCTTAACACAGGACGCACGCGCCCCGCTGGGCCGAACTTCCCGACGGGTTGGTCCCACAATGTGCTGTTGGCCTGATCAGACGGCGCCAGATTCTTAAATTTACAGCGAAAGGATTTCATTTCTTGTAAAGTAAAGTATTTTATCGGCCTCCAATTGATGGACTTTTTGCAGGGTTCAAAACTTTTGCAAAAGACCAGACTGTCTGAGGCCGAATGATGTTTTTTATCCGTTCCCGCTGACGCTTTTGGCACAATCGGAACCTTAATTAGTATCTAAAATGGGATTAAAATTTACTTTCTCCATGACGGGGCTGAAACCATTCCAACAACGGTTGTCGTTGCGGCGTTCCCCTTGGGCCTAGCGACGATGCCTTGGCATTTGTGGGTGTGGCATGGGTGGCTGGCTGGGGTCATGGCAGGCTGGGGTTCTGTGAGCTTGCCATTTCCGGCGCATCCCCCGCTGGTGGCGCAGGCAGTGGCGTATCGGGTCGTGCCTGTGGTGCGGGGGTTGGCACATCCGTGGGGGATGGTTTGGTTGCCCAATGGGGAGATGTTGATTACGGAGCGGCCAGGGCGATTGCGGCGGGTGCGGGCGGGGGTGTGGCAACCGGAACCAGTGGCGGGAGTGCCGACGGTGTTGGCGGCGGGGCAAGGGGGGTTGTTGGACATTAGCCTGCATCCCCGGTTTGCCTCGCTCCCCTGGGTGTATCTCACCTACGCTGAGGGCACGCCGGCGGCCAATCGCACGGTGGTCGCACGGGCAACCTGGAATGGGCAGCAGTTGACCGATCTACGGGTACTGGTACGGGTCAGCCAGACCAAAAAGGGGACGCAGCATTTTGGCGCCCGGCTGGCCTGGTTGCCGGATGAAACGTTGCTGGTGAGTATTGGCGATGGGGGGAATCCACCGATTGCCCTGGGGGGAGCCTTGATTCGCGAGCAAGCCCAAAATCTCCGCAGTCACCTGGGCAAGGTGTTACGCATTACCGCTGATGGTCGGGTTCCCAAAGATAACCCGTTGCGGGGGCGGGGGTTGCCGGAAATCTGGACCTGGGGACATCGGAATATCCAGGGCTTGGCGGTGGATGCCCAAACGGGAGCCGTGTGGGCCACCGAGCATGGCGCGCGGCAGGGGGATGAGGTGAATCGCCTACGGCCAGGGCAGAACTACGGCTGGCCCAGGGTGACCCACAGTCGGGAGTATTCGGGGGCGGAGATTTCTCCTTATCGTTCCTTGCCGGGGATGGTGGACCCGGTGTGGGTGTGGCCGGAAACGGTGGCGCCTTCCGGGTTGGCCGTCTATCGGGGGAAGCGTTTTCCCCAATGGCAGGGGCAGTTGCTGGCCGGGGGGTTGGTTTCCCGGGCAGTGCATCGGTTGCAGGTGTATGGCTCTGGTCAGGTACGGGAAGTGGGGCGCATCCCGGTTGGGGCGCGGGTACGGGATGTGCGGGTAGGGCCGGATGGGCTGGTTTATGTCCTGACGGATGCCCCGAATGGGCAATTACTGCGCATCGAACCTGTCCCCCGATAGCGTACCCTGAAAAGTTATGGGCTTGATTGTGCAGAAATACGGCGGTACTTCGGTAGCCACAGTAGAACGCATCCAGGCGGTAGCGCGGCGGATTGTGGCGACGGTGGCCGAGGGACATAGCGTGGTGGTGGTGGTGTCGGCCATGGGGCAGACCACCGATGAGTTGCTGGCCCTGGCGCGGGCGGTGACCCCCAACCCCCCGGCGCGGGAATTGGATATGTTGCTGGCGACGGGGGAACAGGTGAGTATTGCCCTGGTGGCGATGGCGTTGGATGCCCTGGGACAACCGGCTATTTCCCTGACCGGCACCCAAGTCGGGATCATGACCGAGGCCGACCACGGACGGGCGCGGATTCTCCACATTCCTACAGACCGGCTGATGCAGGAACTGGAACAGGGCAAAGTGGTGGTGGTGGCGGGGTTCCAAGGAATTTGCAGCACCCGCACCCTGGAAATTACCACCTTGGGGCGGGGCGGGTCGGATACCTCAGCGGTGGCGCTGGCGGCAGCCTTGGGGGCCGACCGCTGCGAAATTTACACCGATGTGCCGGGGATTCTCACCACCGACCCCCGCATTGTCCCGGAGGCGCAGGTGCTGGCGCAGGTGACCTGTGAAGAAATGCTGGAACTGGCCAGCCTGGGGGCGAAGGTGTTGCATCCGCGGGCGGTGGAGATTGCCCGGAATTTCGGCGTGCCGGTGGTGGTGCGTTCTAGCTGGAGTGAGGCGCCAGGGACGCGGCTTTTGACCCCCCAGCGGCGGGTGGTTCCCCACCGGGACCTGGAGGTGTCCCGTCTGGTAGATGGGGTGGAATTGGACGACCATCAGGCGAAGGTGGCCCTGTGCAATGTCCCGGACCGACCGGGGATGGCAGCGCAACTGTTTGGGGCGTTGGCGCAGGCCAATATCAATGTGGACCTGATTATTCAGTCCATTCAGGCGGGGGAGACCAATGACATTGCCTTTACCGTATCCCGCCCGGAATTGCTGAAAACCCAACAGGTGGTGCAGGCGCTCCTGCCCAGTTGGGGGGAGGGGGTAACCTGTGCGGTGTCGGCGGCCATGGCCAAGGTGAGTATTGTCGGGGCGGGCATGGTGGGGCGTCCGGGGGTGGCGGCGGCCATGTTCAGTGCCCTGGGGGAGGCGGGGATCAACATTGACCTGATTTCCACCTCGGAAATTAAGGTGAGTTGTCTGGTGGATTTGGCGCAGGCGACCCAGGCGGTGCAGGTGTTGAGCAGCGGGTTTAAGGTGCCGGTGTTGCCGCCGCCGGAAGCACCTGGGGGGGTTCTGCCGGTGCAGGGGGCAGCCCTCGATGACCAGCAAGCGCGGTTGGCGATTTGCCGGGTGCCGGACCGACCGGGGTCGGCGGCGGGTTTATTTTTGGCTTTGGCGCAAGCCCGCGTGAGTGTGGATATGATTATTCAGTCGGAGCGGGTGACCTGGGTGCAGGGGCAACCGACGCGGGACATTGCCTTTACGGTGCATGAGGAGGATGTGGAACGGGCGTGCGCGGCCCTGGAGACGGTGTTGGCGAAATTGGCCTGTGCACCGCCTACGGTCAACCGGGAGATCGCCAAGGTGAGTGTGGTGGGAAGTGGGATGGTGCGCCAACCGGGGGTGGCTGCCCGTATGTTTGCCAGTTTGGGGGAGGCCGGCATCAATATCCAAATGATTGCCACGTCGGAGATTAAAATTAGCTGTCTGGTGGACCGCGCCGAGGGCCAACGGGCGCTGCGGGCCATTCACCAGGGGTTCGCCCTGGGACAACGGGCAGGCTACAATACACGGTGATAACCGGCACGGATGGGGGAGCGCGCATGACAAACGGGTGGTTGCTGCCGATGGGCGTGATCCTGGGGCTGGGACTGGCAGTGATGTTGGTACTGCCCTGGTGGCGGGGGGTTGCGCCCCGTTACCGGGCCTGGGGATTTACGATTGGACTGGCGGCTTGCTGCCCGGCGGCAGTTTGGTGGGAAACAGGCGGCAATCTACCAGGTGCATTGGCGGGCATGGGGGCGTTTGCCCTGGCGGGGTGGCTGGTTTGGGGTCAATGGCAGCGGGTTTGTGAACGCCAAACCCAGGCCTTTGAACAAACGTTGACCCAACTGCTCACCGGACAAAGGGCGTGGGATGCCCCGACGCTGCGGTATCTGGTGCGGACGGCTTCGCCGGAGGCGTTACCCCGTCTGCGCGCCACGTTGCGCTATATGCACCAGACCCAGCCGGAATTGCGCCCCCTTTTGGCTCCGTTTCTGGAGGAAGCATGAGCCGGGGCAAGGTCTATGTGGTCTGGCAGGGACGGCAACCCGGCGTTTATCCCACCTGGGAGCACTGTCGGGCGCAGGTGGAAGGGTTTCCGGGGGCGCGCTACCGCAGCTATCCCGATAGGGCGACGGCTGAGCAGGCCTTTTTTGGGGGTAGTGCAGCGAGTTTCCCTAGCCCGGTGTACCCCAGCTATGCGGTGGATGGGGCCTGTGCCGGGAATCCGGGGGTCATGGAGTACCGGGGGGTGGATACGGCCAGCGGCGCGGAAATTTTTCACGAGGGTCCCTATCCCCTGGGCACCAACAACCTTGCCGAATTTCTGGCGCTGGTCACGGCCTTGCAATGGTGTGCGGCACGGGGCTGTGACTGGCCGATTTATTCCGATTCCCAAATTGCCCTGGACTGGGTGCGCCGGGGGCGTTGCCGCACGCAATTCCCGGTGGAGAACACCCCTTTGGCGGCCAAACTGCGGGCTGCCGAAGCTTGGCTGGCGACCCACTCCTACCGCAACCCCCTGTACAAGTGGGATACCCGCCGTTGGGGGCCAATCCCGGCGGATTTTGGGCGGAAATAGGCTGTGCATCCTACCGTAGGCGTTTTGGGCGGGGGGCAGTTGGCCTGGCTATTGGCCCAGGCGGCGCAGGATTTGGGCATCCCGTTGTGGGTGCACACTCCCCGTCCCGACGACCCGGCGGTTGTCCTGGCGGGAAACCATTTGGCCGGGACGGTGATTGCTGCCTGGGATGACCCGACGGGCCTGGCGCAATTGCTGACCCACTGCCAGGTCATCACGTTTGAGAATGAGTGGGTTGACCTGGCCTGGCTGGCCCAACAGGCCCCGCCCCAGGTAGCCTTTCGCCCCAGCTTGGCGAGCCTGTCGCCTCTCCTCGACAAGTACCACCAGCGGTGTTACGTCAAGTCCTTGGGGTTACCCGTGCCGGAATTTTGGCTGCTGCGCCCGGAGGATTCGCCCCCCACCTTGCCCTTGGTGGTCAAAGCCCGTCGTCACGGGTATGACGGCTTGGGGACGCGCATTCTCCACAGCGCTGCGGAGTTGGCAGCCCTCTGGCGGGTATGGGCGGTGCCCGATGTGCTGGCAGAGGCGTACGTTCCCTTTGTGCAGGAATTGGCCGTCATTGCCGCCCGTCATCCGCAGGGGGACATCGCCATCTACCCGGTGAGTCGCACCTACCAAGCCCAGCAGGTGTGTCGTTGGGTCTATGCCCCTGCCCCCGTGCCCCCAGCAGTGGTACAAACGCTGCACCAACACATCCGCACCCTGCTGACCGCCTTGGACTACCAGGGGGTTTTGGCCACCGAATGGTTTTACTTGGCCGATGGCACCCTGTTGCTCAACGAAATCGCCCCCCGCACCCACAACTCCGGTCATTACACCCTGGATGCCTGCCAGACATCCCAATTCCACCAACATCTGCGGGCCATTACCGGTCAAGCTTTGGGGAGTACGGCCCTGACGACTACCGGCGCCCTGATGGTGAATCTTTTGGGCTATGAGACGGCGACCGGGGATTACGCCTGGCAGCGGCAACAGCTCAGCGCTTGGGGACGGGTGTACTGGTACGGCAAAAGCCAATCCCGTCCTGGGCGCAAACTCGGTCATGTGACTTTGTTGGATGTGCCACCTCAGGCGATTGAGGATTGGGTGGCGCAGGTAGAATCCCTGTGGTTGAGTGGTGGCAACAAAGCAAATTTGGTAGAGTGAGGAATGAGGCTATTCTGCGGTGTTGGTGACTGCCGATAACGTTTTGTGATCTACAACCCGCGTATGAGGGAACCGAGTGCTCCAATGGCAGTAAACCGGGCGTGGTACCCGGAAACTTTAAATTGGAGAGAGAGGTGCCCACCTGATGTTTTGCGGTCCAAAACTGAGGTAAAACGGCACCGTGGAATCCTCACCTTATCCCAGTGTTGGCGACTGAGACGAAGGGGCGGGTTCCATGGTTGTTTTGCCCCTCCCTGCGGATGTAAGGCGTAGGAAAACGGCCCAAGGGTTAAATCTAGGGTTGGCGCCAGGTATTGATAGCAATTCTAAATTCCGCTACACGTTCCGGGTGACTAATGTTGCCAGGCCCACAACCGTTGAATCCTGCAACAAAACATATTGATTGAACATATTGAGGTGCGGGATGACCCGATTGAGCTAATGGACAAAATTCCACTCCTGCCCCATGACGCCCATAACTCTCAGGTACTCACTCTGTGCCATTTTGTGCCAAAATTTAAGCCAACTTTAAGCCCAATAAATGTCTGATCGGCAACCGGTGTGAGGGATTTTTGCTCAGTTCAAATTTTTTCATTGAGTTTCAGGTGCGTCTTGAGAAACTTCCATGGCTAGGTAGGTTAAGG
>NZ_JBRCEP010000033.1:0-27240 GCF_053491055.1 Gloeomargarita sp. | reverse complement strand
CGCCAGCAGTTTGAACCCCCAAGCACCCATCTATCTGCACATTGAAGGGCAACCCGCCCCGCCCATTGCTGGGGAAGGATTGGTGATTGATTACCCGACCACCCGCCGCCAATTTGCCCAGGATGTGGGTTTGCCGTTGATCTAAAAACCCGGCACGCTTGCTGTTTAGGTGCGAAACGTCCCCAGAGCAAGTGCTAACGCCAATGCAATATCGCAATATCACTACAAACAAAGTACATAGTAATCCTGGCTAGGCTGACAGGGAGTCCATCGGCTTGGTTCTAGCGGCTTTCTGTAATTGCGTAGGATGCGGTAGGTGGCAAATGGGGAGGCGGCTCGTTTGTTCATGCTCTTAACAGGGGGTTTGCGTGGCAGAACGTCCTTCCCCCTTTCTTGGCCAGGTAACTGTTAGGGGGATGTCCGGTACCATAAATATGGTTGTCGCAGGTTGGGGATGACCGATATTACCCTGGTTGGTCGTTACCACATTCTCAAACCCCTAGGCAGCGGTGGGTTTGGCCATACGTTTTTGGCCGAAGATTTGTTTTTACCAGGTCGTCCCCGCTGTGTGGTCAAACAACTCCAGCCGCAATCTACCAACCCCCAGGTGATGGAGGTGGCGCGGCGGCTGTTTCACCGGGAAGCGGAGGTGCTCTACCAACTGGGTTCTGCCATCGAGCGGATTCCCCGGCTGCTGGCGCATTTTGAACAGGACAAGGATTTTTATCTGGTGCAGGAATTTATCGAGGGGCACGACCTCAGCCAGGAACTGACTCCCGGCCAAAAATATCCCGAATCCTGGGTGAAACACCTGTTGTTGGATGTGTTGGATGTGCTCAGCCAGGTGCACCAGCGCCAAATCATCCACCGGGATATTAAACCGGCCAATCTCATGCGGCGCCAGTCCGACCAGCGGATTGTGCTGATTGATTTTGGGGCGGTTAAGGAGGTGGGTTCGCTGGTTGCCAACGACAAGGGGGAAACGGCAATTGGCACCCAGATTGGCACGCGGGGGTATATGCCCATTGAGCAATTTCGGGGACAACCCCGCCTCAGTAGCGACGTGTACGCAGTGGGGGTGGTGGCGATTCAGGCCCTGACCGGTCTGCCCCCCAGCCAAATGGAGGACTACGACACGGGAGAATTGTACTGGCAACGGTACGCCCAGGTGAGTCCCGGCCTGCGCGCGGTGTTAGAAAAAATGGTGCATCCCGACTGGCGCCAACGTTACCCCAGCGCCGTGGAAGCCCTGCAAGCCGTTCAGGCCCTCACCACGGCGGCGCCAACCTCCCCCACCCAACCCCTCTCCCCAGGGGTTGCCCCCACCATGCCCCTCACGGAACCCTTGCCCTATAGGTCGCCGCGGCGTTCGGGGATTCCCTGCATCGTGTGGCTGTTGGGGGGGGTGGGGGCGCTGGGTGTGGCGTTTGTGGGGCTGATAGTGGCCGTGGCGCTATTTAGCGAGGAGACCCCCGTCACCGAACCCAGTCCTTCCTCCATCCCTAGCGAACACAGCCAGACCCCCCCGGTAAGTCCAGGCAACCGGTATGGCGCCATTGCCTACAACAGCGAGGACGGCTCCTATGGGTACAGCTACAACTTCAGCAGCCAGGCGGAGGCCGAAGCCCGCGCCCTTGCGGAGTGTGAACAGGTGGCCGGGAAACCCTGTGTGGTGTTGGTCTGGTTTCGTAACGCCTGTGGTGCCTTGGCGCGCGATGGCCGCAACAACGCCGGGGGCGGTTGGGGAGAAACCGAGGCCCTGGCCCAGCAGGCAGCGCTGACCTCCTGTCGCCAGGTCGGGGGTAGGGATTGCGTGGTCGTGGAAACCGTCTGCGTCCGCTGACGCTCCGGCAACACCCCTAGCGCCAAATTTTGTATATAGATATGTAGATATGTGTATGATAAGGAGATGCTTTAAGAGAAGTACCCATGCGTATCCTGTTTGTCGCCGCGGAAGCCTATCCCATTGCCAAAGTAGGCGGCATGGCTGATGTGGTGGGGATTTTGCCCAAGGTTCTCAAAAAGATGGGGCATGACGTGCGGGTGTTTTTGCCCTACTACGGCTTTCTGCCGGAAAAATTGCCCATCCCCAGCACCCCCATTTGGCAAGGGTACGCCATGTTCCAGTATTTCCATGTGTACGAAACCCGGCTGCCCGACAGCGATGTACCCCTGTATCTGTTTGGGCATCCGGCCTTTATGCCCCGCCGCATTTATTACGGGGAAGACGAGGACTGGCGGTTTACCCTGTTTGCCAACGGCGCCGCCGAATTTGCCTGGAACTACTGGAAACCCAACATCATCCACTGCCACGACTGGCATACGGGGATGATCCCGGTCTGGATGCACCAATCGCCAGACATTACCACCGTCTTTACCATCCACAACCTGGCCTACCAAGGCCCCTGGCGCTGGAAGTTGGAGAAAATGACCTGGTGTCCCTGGTATATGCAAGGGCACAACGTCATGGCCGCTGCCGTCCAATACGCCGACCGAGTGAATACGGTTTCGCCCAACTATGCCCGCCAAATCCGCCAGCCAGAATATGGGGAACAACTCGACGGTCTCCTGCGGTGGTTGGGGGATAAGGTCACGGGCATTTTGAATGGCATTGACCCGGAAGTGTTTAACCCGGAAACCGACCCCCACATCCCCCAAAACTACAACGCTGAAACCCTGGACAAACGGGTGGTCAACAAGCTGGCTTTGCAGGAAGAAGTGGGTTTAGAGGTGGACCGCAACAAATTTTTAATCGGCATGGTCACCCGTTTGGTGGAGCAAAAGGGTCTCGATTTACTCTTGCAAATTCTCGACCGATTTTTGGCCTACACCGACACCCAATTTGTGATTATGGGGACGGGGGATCGCTACTACGAAACCCAGTTGTGGCAAGTCGCTTCCCGCTACCCCGGACGGGTGTCGGTCCAGATTTTATTTAGCGACCCGCTGGCGCGCCGGTTGTATGCGGGGACGGATGCGTTTATCATGCCCTCCCGGTTTGAACCCTGCGGCATCAGCCAGATGATTGCCCTGCGCTATGGCTCGGTGCCGATTGTGCGGCGTACGGGCGGTTTGGTGGACACGGTCTTTCACCACGACCCGGTTAACGGCACGGGGAATGGCTACTGTTTCGACCGCTACGAACCCCTGGATTTTTACACCTGCCTGGTGCGGGCCTGGGAAGGCTACCAGTACAAGCGAGAATGGCGGGCCTTGCAACAACGGGGTATGGCAGCGCGCTACACCTGGGAAGAATCCGCCCGGCAATACCATGCGCTGTACAACTCCATCTACGGTCTGCCGCCGGAGCACGGCCTACCCCCCGAAATGCTGGAGTCGGCCAAGAAGGAACCGGCAGCCGTCGCCTGAGGGTTATCCCTGCGTCCCTAGAAGGAAAACGTAGAGCGAATCGCCCCCACCAACACCGTCGGGTTGGCCGCATTCCCCTCCGGGTTGAAGATGGCAATGATACCGGGGGTGATGGAGAGGTATTCCGTGAACTTAAAGCGGTAGGAAGCCTCTAGGAGAATGGGCACATCATCCGCACGCCGCAAGGTCAAGCCATTGGCCACCAACCCCCGGCTGCTGCTCAGGTAAGGCGGCGCACCCACCACCAGTTGCGCTTGTGACCCCTTGGTGCCCACATCCGGGAAGGCAAACACCAACGCATAGTTCAGAGCTGTCCCCGAAGCATCCAAGCCCGCCACCACATCCTGGAACCAGGTCGCCCCAAACCAACCCCCCAGGATAAAGTTCTTCAAGGGTTGCCACTTGAACTGAAACCCCAGATTGTCTGCCTGGGTCGCCGCCACCGCCGTCAGGGCATCTACTGCAGCCGTCCCCACGCCCCCGCCCAGATTCAGAGGTAAGGCCGAATCCAGGTCGCTATACCCACGCACATACAGCAGACTCAGCCCCAGATTGTCCAGCGGATAGCCCGTCACCTGCCCATAGGCAACATAGGAAGACCCAAACAACCCTTCCGTGCCAAAAGGTATTCCCGTCGGCGCATAGGCCCCCGCTGCTGCCCCCCCATTGGCCAGATAACCGAGGGTGAAATTGAGCTTGTCATCCAAAAAATTGATGCTCAAGGCCGCGCCGACCCCCGCCCCCAAATTCTGGTTGTACAGGGGATTGCGTAGCCCAAAGGCCGCCAGCGCCCCCTGCCCATCGTCATCCAAGGGACTCAGGGTATCCACCTGGTCGTAAATGGCCCCTCCCAAAGCGGCAATCGTGAGCCGCCCCTGGTCCGCCAGCACCGGAAATTCGTAGGTGAGGGTATCCAGGGCCACACCGCCTGCCGTCCCCGCATTCAAAAAGCTATAGCTCAAACTGGCATTGTTGGTGCCCGTCACCGCCAGGGCGCTGCTCCCCGGAATCGCCCCCAGCGCCACATCATCCATTTGCAAATTCGTGGTCAGCAAATCCTTGCCCGTAAAACTCGTATTAAACGTCAAATTCACCCGATAGCCCAGCGTGGTGGCATCAAGCACATTGCCCCGGCTGCCTTGCGCCGCTCCCTTGGGCACCGCTTGCCGGTTGGCCCCAAACGCCCCCTGCACACCGAAGATCACCTGGCCGGTCAACTTGGTCGTCGTGGAAAATCGCTGCGCTTCCAAGGTGGCCGTCCGGGCTTCCAACGTATCCACCCGCCCCCGCAACAGCGCCAGTTCCGCCGCAAATTCCTCCTGCAACCGCTGGATGAGCTTCATGTCCTCCTTGGTGACCAAATTCTCCACCGAACTGGCAATCAGTTCATTAATCCGGTCCAAACAGGCATTCAACCCGGCAGCAAACTCATAGCGGGTGACAGCCCTGCGGCCCTGATACGTCGGCGGATTGGTTGGCAAACCCACAATACAGCCGTAGCGCTCCACCAGCGATTGCAACGCCAAAAAGGCCCAGTCCGTCGGCTTTACATCCACAAATTCAGAAACCGAGGTCACCTGCCCCAACTCGCTATCTTCCCGCAAATCCCGCCCATACTGGCGCACCTGCTGAATCGTCGCCCGCGTGGGGGTTACCTGCGCTTGGACTGCCCCCGCCATCATCACCCCAGACACCAGGGCGCCACCGACGACATATCCCCAAAATGGTTTCCGCATCACCTGACTCTCCCACACCGTGATTGCCGTATTGTAGCCTGAGTGAGAACGATTATCAACAGACCAAAGTTCTAGCCACTGACAGCAAAACTTTCGTTAATGCACCGCCAGCACCTGTCGCAGGGGCGCCCAAAGGCGGTAGTCGGTGCCTGTTCCCCACCGCTGTTTGGTCAATGGGGATGCATCCAACCATGGGAGACAGCACTGCCACAAGGCAACCGCAGAAATAATTGCGGCAGGACTTCCATGGAGCCATCGGCACCACAGTTCTTGTCAATATAGATGGAATTCGATAGGATACGAGACGGTTGTAGGGTGGTTCTGGGCGTAGGTTGGCGATGCAATCCGTCTCACCGTTGGGGGTGTTTGAGCGATATTTATCCCTGTGGGTGGCTTTGGGCATCATTATCGGGGTGAAATTGGGGCTGGCGTTGCCGGGTTTATTTCAATTGATCGCCCGGTTGGAGTACGCCAATGTGAATTTTGTGGTGGCGGTGCTGATTTGGGTGATGATTTACCCGATGATGGTGAGTGTGGATTTTGCGTCTTTGCGGGAAGTGGGGCGCAAACCCAAGGGTTTATGTATTACTTTGGTGGTCAATTGGCTGGTCAAGCCGTTTACGATGGCATTACTGGGTGTTTTATTTTTTAATTACGTTTTTGCCGGTTTGGTCACGCCGCAGTTGGCAAGAGAATACATCGCCGGGATGATTTTGCTGGGGGCGGCTCCCTGTACGGCTATGGTATTTGTGTGGAGTCAATTGGTGCGGGGGGATGCGAATTATACGCTGGTGCAGGTTTCGATCAATGACCTGATTATGGTGGTGGCGTTTGCGCCGATTGTGTCCTGGTTGTTGGGGGTGACTGATGTGCAGGTGCCCTGGGAAACGCTCTTGCTGTCGGTGATTCTCTATGTGGTGATTCCTTTGGCGGCGGGGTATGTGACCCGCAAACGGTTGGATGCCCGGGGGCATGAGGCGGCGATTGCGGCATTTTGCGCCCGGATCAAACCATACTCCATCGTGGGGCTATTGGCGACGGTGGTGCTGTTGTTTGGGTTGCAGGCGCAGACGATTGTGGCACAACCTTTGGTGATTGGCTTGATTGCCGTGCCGTTGGTGATCCAAAGCTACGGTATTTTTGCCCTGGCCTACGCCTGGGGGTATCTCTGGCGGGTGCCCTTTGCGGTGGCGGCGCCGGCGGCCTTGATTGGCACGTCTAATTTCTTTGAATTGGCGGTGGCGGTGGCAGTCAGTTTGTTTGGCCTGGATTCCGGCGCGGCTTTGGCGACGGTGGTGGGGGTGTTGGTGGAAGTGCCGGTGATGCTCTCGTTGGTGGCGCTGGCCAACCGCACCCGCAAGTGGTTTCCCGGTTCGGCCTAGGAGGGTGCCCATGGAACGGGTGATGTTTGTGTGCAAGAAAAATTCCCGGCGTTCCCAGATGGCAGAGGGGTTTGCCCGCGCCTTGGGGGGGAAGGCGGTGCAGGTAGCCAGTGCCGGTTTGGAAGCCAGTTTTGTGGACCCGTTGACGGTGCAGGTGATGCAGGAGGTGGGGATTGACATCCGCCAGCAAACCTCCAAGCCCTTGAGCGCCTTTCAGCCGGAGGATTTCGATGCGGTGATTTCCCTGTGTGGTTGTGGGGTGAATTTGCCGCCGGAGTGGCTCACCCGCCCCTATTTCGCCGATTGGCAACTCGAAGACCCTGAAGGCGGCGACCTGGATACCTTTCGGCGGGTGCGGGATCAGGTGCGCGCACGGGTCACGGCGTTTCTGCGCGAACGGGGATGTCTTGCGGAGGGACGGGACGACACGCTGCACCAAGCGAGGGAAATTTAAGGTTTTTTGCGTTTTGCCGGTTCCCCTGCCCGCAGGTTAACAACAGATTACAAGAAGTTAAAGACCCAGCGGGTGGGGGGTGGGGCAGTGATAGGTTAGAAGTAGCGAACAACACTCATCCTATTTGGGGTTTCTGCCTATGAACATCGTCATTCATGGCAAAAACATTGCCATTACCGACCCCATTCGTGCCTATGTGGAGAAGAAATTAGAAAAAGCCCTCGGGCATTTTAATGGTTTGGTAACGGAAGTGGATGCCCATTTATCGGTTGCACGTAATCCCCGGATTCACGATACCCATATTGCCGAGGTCACCCTGTATGTGGGGGGAACCGTGATGCGGGCCGAAGAGCGCAGTGAAAATCTCTACGCCAGTATTGACCTGGTAGCGGACAAGTTGGCGCGCAAAGTCCGCAAATTTAAGGAGAAAAAGCAGGCCAAGTTGCACAGCACGCCCGCTTTGGTGGGGGCAGGGGAATTGGTGCCGCCTAGCCCGCAACACACACCCACGTTGCCTAAGGAGGTGGTGCGCCGCAAATACTTTGCCATGCCGCCGATGACGGTGGAGGAAGCCCTGGAGCAGTTGGAATTGGTTGACCACGATTTTTATGTGTTTCGCAATGCGGAAACGGGGGAAATCAACGTGGTCTATGAGCGCAACCACGGGGGCTATGGCCTGATCCAACCCCGCGGCAACGGCCACCATCCCCCCAAATCCGCCTAGGGGTTACACTAGGAGAGCAGCTTTTGGTGAGAACCCCTATGGTGACGACGGCCCTGGCGCCGAATCAACAACTGTTGCCGCTGACGGCCACAGGCAACGACCAGGGGCACTTGGAGATTGGGGGCTGTGATGTGGTGGCGTTGGTGCGCCAGTGGGGGTCGCCCTTGTACATTCTGGATGAGATGACCCTGCGTACTGCTTGTCGCCAGTACCGGGAGGGATTCCAGCGCTACTATCCGGGGGAATCCCAGGTGATCTATGCCGCCAAAGCCTGGTGTTGTCTGGGGGTGCTGGCGGTAGTCGTCAGCGAGGGGTTGGGGGTGGATGTGGTTTCCGGCGGGGAACTGACGACGGCCATGCACCTGGGGGTCGCCCCGAGCTTGGTCTATTTCCACGGCAACAACAAATCCCAGGCGGAACTGGAACTGGCTTTGGCCTATGGCTGCCGGATCGTGGTGGATAACTGGTATGAATTGCAACGCCTGGCCGAGGCTGCTGCTACGGCTCCAGCGCCGCCCCAGGTGTTGCTCCGGTTTACGCCGGGGATTGAATGCCACACCCACGAATACATCCGCACGGGCCACCTCGACAGCAAATTTGGGTTTGACCCACAGCAACTCCCGGCGCTGTTTCGCTGGTTCCAGGAACAACGGCAGGTGGTCTGTATCGGGCTGCACGCCCATATTGGGTCGCAGATTTTTGCCCTGGCGCCCCACCGGGACCTAACCGAGGTGTTGGTGACGGCCTACGCCCAGGGGTTGGCGGCGGGTTTGCCTCTGCGGGAGGTGAATGTGGGGGGTGGGTTGGGCATTCGCTACACGGAGGCGGACCAACCACCGGCGATCCAAGACTGGGTGCAGGTGGTCAGCCAGGGCATCGTGGAACAGTGCCGTCGGCGGGACGTGCCCTTGCCGAAGCTCATCTGCGAACCGGGGCGGTCGTTGGTGGGGCCTGCCGGGGTGACGGCCTACACCCTGGGCGGGCGCAAGGAAATTCCCGGTGGGCGCACCTATGTCAGTGTGGATGGGGGGATGTCCGACAATCCCCGCCCAATTACCTACCAGGCGCGCTACCAGGCTCTGGTTGCCAACCGGGTCGCTGCGCCGGTGGCCGAGACGGTCACGGTGGCCGGGAAACACTGCGAATCCGGGGACATTCTCATCCGCGATATTCCCTTGCCCGCCACCCAACCAGGCGATATCTTGGTGGTTTTGGCAACCGGGGCCTACACCTACAGCATGGCGTCCAACTACAACCGCATACCCCGTCCGGCAGCCGTGCTGGTGCGCGAGGGGGATGCCAGCCTGCTGCTCAAACGGGAGACCTGGGCGGAGCTGATGCGCTTCGATTGTCTGCCCAGCCACCTGGCCTAGCGACAGAGGGCAACCCCCCCGCGGGGATTGGGCTGGACACAGCGCAGGGGTTGCTGGGCAATGGCGCCAAAGCCAATTTTCCCCAACAGGTTGACCCAGTCTTGCTGTAAATCCTGGTTCTGGGGATTATGCCGTTGCAGCGCCACCAGCCGTTGCAGCGCATCATACCAAATCCCCGCCTCGGCCAAAATTGCCGGGTAGTCCCCCACCGACGCTTGCGCCAGAGCAGCGGCCAATTTGGGGTTGTCCGGAGAAATGCGCTCAATCCGCCCAATCGTCGTCATCCAGCCATCCGGGTCGCTGCTGGTCATGCCTTCAGCAGTACATTGCACAGCAAGCGACCATTCATATTCCTGTCCTACGGCCAAAGGTGTCGCCGTCGCCGGTAGGCTCAGACTGCCAATCCCCCCGCCGCTACTGGTGAATGTTTCCGTGTAAACAAGGTCTCCCACTTGCCCTTGGGCATTCACCTGGCGCAGTTGAAATTCTACCCGCGTGGGACGCTCCAACTCCGGCAGATACCAGAAGAAGGTGGGATAGTCCTGCAGGGTTTGGCCGTAATTCCCTTCTGGGAGCAACGCCCG
Organism: Gloeomargarita sp.; assembly: GCF_053491055.1. Lineage (NCBI taxonomy): Bacteria > Bacillati > Cyanobacteriota > Cyanophyceae > Gloeomargaritales > Gloeomargaritaceae > Gloeomargarita > Gloeomargarita sp. The sequence continues at coordinate 17,618 of NZ_JBRCEP010000033.1, read as the reverse complement.
CAGTTTTTGCGCCTTGTCCTTGGCACAGCCAGAACCCCGTTTGGAGGCGCCTTCCCGGTTGCCAGGACGCCCAACGGTCGGGAGATTCAAGCTGGCAAAGGTCGCCCGCCGACGCCCTGGCGTGACCACCAACCGGGATAGCACATTGGGGGGCAAGGGTGTCTCCAACGCGGCGCGCACACTAGGGGTTGCCCCGGCTGGCAAGACCAACTTTTGCCCCACCAGAATCAGGTCCGGGTCATCGCGTAGACTGGGGTTGGCCTGCAACATCTGCTCCAGGGTGACCTTGTGACGGCGGGCAATCCCGGTCAGGGTATCTCCCAGCCGCACCGTGTAATAGGTCTGTGCCCAACTCCCTGGGGTCACGCCCAAAATGCCACCGAGCACCAAACCGCTGACCCAGAGATGCCATTGCCGTTGCATCGGAATACTCCTTGAGGGTGTACCTACTGTTTGGGGGGAGGGGGGACTTGGTCAAGCTGGCGTTCCAACCGGCGGCCCGGCTGCTGCAAAGCACAGATTTCCCGTGCCAACCGTTGTTGACCCACACCGAGGAAACGCAAAAAACTGTTGCTCGCTGGCGACGAAGGAACCGGCAGGTCCAGTTCCGACCGACAGGCATACACCTGCGCCATAAACTAACCTGTGGCCCAAAGCGTAATCATCGCGACCCGTTAGACGTCCCTGCGCCAACGATGCAGACATAATCCCAATGCCATTATACCCAGACCGGCCGGGAAACACATCTCCTATCGCCCCTGCTTCGCACCTAGGGGCCGAGCCATAAGCCGCATGGCTCATACCAACTTAAGCTACGCTTGCGCAGCGTGGCAGCGGCAAATACTGTCCGTTATTTTATTTGAGGTTCTCCATCCGTTTTGTCAGGCATGACCTGAGGTTTCCCCAGCAACCCCTGGCCTCATGCCGCACCCCCACCGAACCGTTCTTATTTCTTTGACTCGTCCGACTTGTTGGCGTCGGTGATGCGTTGAAACAGATACCCCGTACCCCGCGCCGTAAGAATCAAATCCGGGTTGCTGGGGTCGTCTTCCAGTTTCGCCCGCAGGCGGGAAATATGTACATCCACCACCCGCGTGTCCACATGACGTTCCGGCGTGTACCCCCACACCTCCTGCAAAATATCCGTGCGGGAAAAGGGTTCGCCCGACCGACTCACCAACAACTCCAACAAACTAAATTCCATCCCCGTTAAACGGACGCGCTCGTTATTTTTATACACCTGGCGCTTATTGGTATCAATTTTGATGTTGTTAATCGTGATGACCCCCGAACTGGGAATGCTGCTGCCTGACCCATTCTTGTCCACCCGGCGCAACACCGACCGAATCCGCGCCTCCAATTCCTTGGGCGAAAAGGGCTTGACCACGTAGTCGTCCGCCCCCAACTCCAACCCCGTAATCCGGTCCGCTACGTCCCCTAGGGCAGTCAGCATAATAATCGGTACGTCGGATTCTTTGCGTAGCTCCTGGCAGACCCCGTAGCCGTCCAGCTTTGGCATCATGACATCTAAAACCACAAGGTGGGGGTGCTCCCGCTTGAAAACAGTCAGTGCCTCCTCCCCATCCGCCGCCGTGACCACATCGTAGCCAATCATCGACAGACGGGTCTCCAAAATCCGCCGGATGCTGGCCTCGTCGTCAACGACTAAAATCCGTTCTTTGCGGTTTTCCAAGGTGGTTGCAGCTCCCATAAGCCTAACCCTCTTTTCCCTAACCTTGCCCCCATGGCGTAACACCAAAGGCAGGTCTGGCACGCTTGGGTATTCATTAATTATATTTTATCTTACGCAATGTTTGTTTTTCACCTACTGCAGACCGGCATGCCCTAGGGCTGTAGGGGAGGGGAGGGGAGGGGACGATGGAGCGCATTTCTGCGGATGAACTGGCCATTTACCTAGACATCGCCACGGAAGCGGCGGCCAGTGGGGGCGCTGTTTTGCAGAAGTATTGGGGGAAATTAGGGGAGATTCAGGAAAAAGGTCGCAGTGGCGATCTGGTCACAGCGGCTGACCGGGAGGCGGAAGCGGCCATCGTCCGGGTCCTGCGGCGGCATTTTCCCCACCACGCTATCTTGGCTGAGGAATCGGGCTGGCAGCAGTCGTCCCCGCAGCGGGAGTTTGTCTGGGCGGTGGACCCCCTCGACGGCACGACCAATTTTGCCCATCAGTACCCCTTCTACAGCGTGTCTGTTGCCCTGTTGTTTCAAGGGGAGCCGGTAGTGGGGGTGGTGTTGGACCCGCTGCGGCAGGATGTGTTCCGGGCAGCCCAGGGCCTGGGGGCAACCTGTAACCGCCAACCGATTCAGGTGTCGCGCACAGCAACCCTGGAGCGGAGTTTGCTGGTGACGGGTTTTGCCTACGACCGTCGGGAAACGCCGGACAACAATTACGCGGAATTTTGCCATCTCACCCACCGCTGCCAAGGCGTGCGCCGGGGGGGGTCGGCGGCCATCGATTTGGCCTACGTGGCCTGGGGGCGCTTGGATGGCTACTGGGAACGGGGTCTGTCCCCTTGGGATATTGCCGCCGGGGTGGTGCTGGTGCGGGAAGCAGGGGGAATGGTCACCGCCTACGACGGCAACCCGCTGGATGTGTTCTCCGGGCGCTTGTTGGCCACCAACGGCTGGATTCATGCGGCGTTGAGCCAAGCCCTTATGAACTGTACGACGCGGGTGCTTCTGGGGCCGTAAGTTCCCAGGCCTGGGCAATCAGTTGGCTGAGCCAAAAACGGGTGGCCGGTTCCAACAGACCGTCTTCGGCCAGAATCTGCGCCTGGAGTTCCGCCAGGGATTGCCCTGCTGCCTGCCCCAACCGCACCAGACCCGCAATCACCAGGGCAATCCGGTCCGGACTGGGGGGTTCTTGCCGCAGCGCCGCAAATTCTTCCGGGGTCTGGGGAATCGACGGTACCATAACAGGCCACAATCTATAAAAAACAGCGTAAACAGGAACCCACAAAGGATGAGAAGATTGTAAACTTTTTTAAGGACACTTCTCAGAATGTAACAAATTGGATGGGTAGTTGGCGGTGATCCAGGAGCTTTGCTATCGGGAGGTGCCTACCCCGGCGGTGGCGCAGGTGCGGGCGTGGTTGCATCGGTGGCGGGCGCCGGGGTTGACGGTGACGCCTATGCCGACGGGGTTGCATCTGCGGCAGGGGGAGGGGGAATGGACGGTGGTGACCTGGGAATTGCAGCGCACGACCTATCTGAAGGTGTTTCGCTGGCGGGCAGGTGCGGGGGAGCGGGTCTGGTTGCGGCGGTTGACGGCGGATTTGGCGCGCGAGTTCCCGCCGCGTTACCCGGAATTGCCGGTGCTGCCTGATGGTTCCGATATTTTCCAGGCGTTGGCGCCTTACTATCCTGAGACGGTGCGCTATTTCCAGCGGTTGCCCAATGGGGCCTATGACCTGCGGCGGGTGTACTGGTGGGAGCAGCGGTGGCGGCAGGGGGTGAAAAACCCGCAGGTGGCGGCGGTGGTGGGGCCGGGGGAGGTGGCGGCCCCGCCGGAGTACGATTTGGTGTATGTGGGGGGGGCGTTGGGGGTGATCCATGCGGCGGTGATGGCGCGGCTGGGCTATCGGGTGCTGTTGGTGGAGCGGTTGCCCTTTGGTCGCATGAACCGGGAATGGAACATTTCGCGCGCGGAGTTGCAGACGCTTGTTGACCTGAATTTGTTTACGGCGGCGGAGGTAGAAGGGCTGATTGCCTGTGAATACGTAGACGGGTTCCATCAGTTTTATTGGCCGGAGGTGCCGCGGCGGGTGCGGGCGCCGGTGTTGCATACCCCCAAGGTGCTCAATGTGGCGCTCAATACCCAGAAATTGCTGGCCCTGGCCGGGCAAAAACTCCGGCAGGCGGGGGGGGACATCTGGGATGAGTGGGAATTTGTCCGGGCCGAGGTGGGGGCGCAAGGGGTAAGGCTGCACCTGCACCATCTGCCGACGGGCAAAACCCAAACGGTGACGGGGCGGTTGCTGGTGGATGCGATGGGGACGGCCTCGCCGATTGCCTGGCAGTTGAACGGGGGGCGGGCGTTTGACAGTGTGTGTCCGACGGTGGGGGCGGTGATCAAGGGGTTGGACCCGCAGGTGTGGGACCCCCGCTATGGGGATGTGCTGCACAGTCATGGGGATATTTCCCGGGGACGGCAGTTGATTTGGGAGTTGTTTCCGGGGGGGAATGGGGAAGTGACGGTGTATTTGTTCTACTACCACCAGCCCTGTCCGGCCAATCCGGGTTCCCTCTTAGAGCTTTATGAAGATTTTTTTCACATTCTCCCGGAGTACCGCCGCTGCAACCTCGACCAGTTGGTGTGGGTCAAGGCTACGTTTGGCTATATTCCGGGGCATTTTAGCAGCGGGTTTGGGGAGCGGCGGGTGGCCGGGGACCGGGTGGTCTGCATTGGGGATGCGGCGGCCTTGCAGTCGCCTTTGGTGTTTACGGGGTTTGGTTCCTTGGTGCGGAATTTGCCCCGGCTGGCGGATTTGTTGGATACGGCGTTGCGCCATGACCTGCTGGGGGCGGCGTCTTTGAATGCCATTCGGGCCTATCAGGGCAACAGTGCGGTGACCTGGCTGTTTTCCAAGGGGATGATGGTGCCGACGGGGAAACAATTGCCCCCGGCGCGGATCAATGCCATTTTGCATACGTTTTTTGGCCTGCTGGCGACGCAACCCCCGGAGGTGGCCGAGCGGTTTATCAAAGACCGCAGCGGTTGGGGGGAATTTACGGCGATGGCGCTGCAGGCAGCCTGGCGGAATCCGGCGTTGCTGCTGTGGATCATCCCCCTGGTGCGGTGGGGGGAACTAGGGCGCTGGCTGGTGAGCTATCTGAGGTTTACCTGGGAGGCGCTGGTGAGCGCGCTGGTGTTGCCCTGGTGGCCGGGGCTGTTGCGCCGTTGGCAACCCTGGTTGGAACGGTATGCGCCGGGGCTGTGGCTGCGGTTGCTGGCGCGCAGCTATCACCTGGGGTATGGGGTGGGACGACCGCGGCTGGAACGGCGGTTGCCCGTGTCTTTGTAGGGCGCGTGTTATGCTAACGGGAGGGAGAGGGGGGAATCCGCATGGCTGACGACCCACGCCTCGCAAGTCGGTATCGTTGTGATTTTGTACCAACAGCGGTGGAAACGGTAGGGCTCGATGTGGTACGGGGGTTGCGCCAGCGTCCCAAAACCCTGCCCAGCTATTACTTCTACGACCGGCGGGGGTCGGAATTATTCGAGCAGATTTGCGCTTTGCCGGAGTATTATCCCACCCGTACCGAGCAGGGCATTCTCACTGCTTGTGCCCAGGAAATTGTGGCGTTGACGGGGCCGTGTGACCTGGTGGAATTAGGGAGTGGTAGTTCCCGCAAAACCTGCATTTTGCTGGATGCGTACACGCAGGCGCAGGGGGAAATCACCTACATTCCCATTGATGTCAGCACGTCCATGTTGCAGACGGCGGCCTGGGATTTGTTGCGGGCCTATCCCCGCTTATCCATTCACGCCTTGGCGGGGGTTTATGAGGTGGCGCTTGCCCAGTTACCACCGGCGACCCGGCCCCGCTTGTTGCTGTTTTTAGGGAGTACGATTGGCAATTTGTCGCCCCAGGAGGAGGTGCAGTTTTTCCAGCAAGTTCATGCCTGTTTGGCCCCAGGGGATTACTTTTTGTTGGGGGTGGATTTACGCAAGGACCGGGAGATTCTGCACCGTGCCTACAATGACAACCAAGGGGTCACCGCCCAATTCAACCGCAACATCCTTTGCCATCTCAATCGCAAATTCAACGGCAATTTCAACCCGGCTGCCTTTGCCCATTGGGCCTTTTACAACCAGGAATTGCATCAGATTGAAATGCACCTGGTGAGCCTGGATGACCAAAAGGTGCAACTGCTGCGCCTGGGGTTGGAAGTGACCCTGTTGGCGCAAGAGACGATTCGCACGGAAATTTCCCGGAAGTTTGACCTGCCAGAGTTGACCAAACAACTCGATGGCTACGGTTTGCCGGTGCAGCGGGTGTGGCAGGACGCCCAGGGGTGGTTTGCCCTGGTGTTGGCCCAGAAGGTGTGAACCGGCCCAGGGTAGGCGTAAAACCCAAGAACAAGATAAAAATTTTAACCCCAATTTCCCTAGTCGGGTTCACCTATAAGAAAAACTGGGGATAAATCCGGTTTTGATTACAAATCCGGTTGGGTGCAGACAATCGGCCTTATCCGTTCTATGGTGATGAATGGAACAGCGTTCCATATCCATTCTTGAGGAGAATCCCCTATGGCTACCTATAAGGTGCGCTTGATCAATCAGGATCAGGGCATTGACACGGTGATTGACTGCCCTGATGACGAGTACATTCTGGATGCGGCCGAAAGTGCCGGTCTGGACCTGCCCTATTCCTGCCGGGCGGGGGCCTGTTCCACCTGTGCGGGTAAGTTGATTGAGGGGGCGCCCCCGGACCAGTCGGACCAGTCTTTTTTGGATGACGACCAAATCAGCCAAGGGTATGTGCTGACCTGTGTGGCCTATCCCACCGGCGATTGCACCATTCTCACCCACCAGGAAGAAAATCTGTACTAGTCCCCCAGGGGCGGCGGGTCCCACTGCTCCCCACCGCGCAGGCGTAGGCCATGCCACCAATCGGCGCCGGACATGGGGCGTTTGCCGGGTGGCTGTACCTTGGTCAAAATCAAACTCCCTGCCCCGGTTGTCACGAGGGGGCCAAAGGGTTTGGCCAAGGCGATAAGGGTGCCGGGGGCGCCGGTGTCGGCCAGGGCAGGGAGGGTCAATTCGGGAAAGCGGGCCTGCACCTGGGGCAGACATTCGGGCGCGAGGGGAATGCTGGCTAGGACCTTCACCCGTTGCCCCCGCCAGAGGCCAAAACAGTCGGGGTAAAATCCCCGGATTTGGTTGTGCAGGTGCAGGGCGGGTCGCCGCCAATCCAAAACGTAATGTTGCGGCTGGAGCAACGGGGCATAGGTCGCCTGGGTTTCGTCCTGGGGGATGGGCGTCAGATGGGGGAGTTGGGGCAAGGTGGCGCACAGCAATTGGGCGGTCAATTCGGCCAGGGTGTGCCACAGCTCCGGCAGGGATGTGAATAGGTCAATGGGCACGGTTTGACTGGCCAGGATAGGGCCGGTGTCCATGCCCGCGTCCATCAGCATCAGGGTCACGCCCGTCTGGGTTTCCCCCTGGGCCAAAGCCCACTGGATGGGGGCGGCGCCCCGGTATTTGGGCAAAAGGGAGGCATGGCCGTTGACGCACCCGTAGCGCGGCAGCGCCAGCACCTGGGGGGGAAGTATCTGGCCGTAGGCGACCACCACAAACACATCGGCGTTTAAGGCCTGTAGCGCCTGCTGTGTCTCGGTATCCCGGCGTAAGCGGGCGGGTTGCCACACCGGGAGGTGATGCTGTTGCGCCACCACCTTGACCGGGGGTGGTTGCACTTTTTGTCCCCGGCCCTGGGGTTGATCCGGCTGGGTGACCACGCCCAGCACTTCCATTTGGGGATGGGCCAGCAGTGCCGTCAGGGTGGGTACGGCAAAATCCGGTGTGCCAAAAAAAACCAGCCGCATGTTTTGCCTGGAATCCTTGCCCCCATCCTAGCCTTCGGCCTGCTGCTCTGGGGAAGCCAACAACTGGCTGAAGGTGTGCAGGTGGGTTTTGAGGGTGGTCAAACGCTGTTGCACCTGTTGCCAGCGCTGGGTTTGGGTGGCCGGTTGTCGGGCTGCCTGCCAAAAAAGCCATTCCTGCCGCAAAAGGTGCAGGTGTTTGTGGATTTCCACCCCGCAGGCCCGCGCCGGCGCCGGCAAGTTGGCCAAGGTCGTCGGCAACTGGTCAATCCAAGTGGTCAGCAGCTCAGGCAGGGACGCCAACTGGGCGGTGGCTTGGTCCCCTTGAGAGAACCGCTGGCAATAGGCCCACATCTGCTGATAAAGGGGCGGCAGGGGGCTGGCATTCCCAGGCATGCGCCACAGCGGGTCGCGGACACCTACAATGGTAAAGAAAAGAGAAGATAAACAGGAATTCTATGGCGGATATTGTCGAACTGGCGGTGGGGGCAGGCTGTTTCCAAACCCTTGTGGCTGCGGTCCAGGCTGCTGGCCTGGTGGAGGCCCTCAAAAGTCCCGGCCCTTTTACCGTGTTTGCCCCCAACGACGACGCCTTTGCCGCGCTGCCGCCAGGTACGGTGACAACTCTTGTGCAAAACCCACCGCAACTGGCCCGCATCTTGAAATACCACGTGGTCGCAGGGCGCTACACCAAGGCAGATTTGCACGATGGCCTGCGGTTGCAATCTCTAGAAGGTTCCCTGATTCCCATCTTTTTGCAGGGCCAGGAGTTTGAGGTGAAAAATGCCACCGTGCTGACCGCCGATATTTTGGCGGATAATGGGGTGATTCATGTGCTCAACCGCGTGATTTTGATGGGGGGAGACGGGCCAGCGCCAGGGGATGTGACCAAGGGCTGGTATTCCCAACCGGTGACCGGGCTTTAGGGGCGGATATTACGGAATTTGAGGGAAGTTAACGTTTGATTGCAAAAACCGGCCAGGGCGGGTCAGGGGTGGGGGCGGGAATGGTACGGTTACCCCATAGGCATGGTTTGAGGGGTTATGTATCGTCCAAGCAAACGGGATTGGCCTGCGGCTTTGGTCACGGCGGGTTTGGGTGCCGGGGTGGTCACGTCTTTGGCGGTGGCGCAGGGGCAACATCCGTTGGTGGCGTTGGGGATTACCCTGTTTGCCGCCGTGATGGCGGTGGTGGTGGATGAATTGCGTCAGGGCTAAATCCTAAGCATTGGGGCAAAAAAACCTATAATAGGGGATGCCGTACCTGCGGGAAAGCCCGGTGCGCAAGACGGTGGCTGTTGTGTAACGGCTATCCTAAAGCGTCATCTCTGGTGTGTGCCGGAAATGACAGCGGCAGGTTTTTTTGTGTCCTAATGTGGTCGTGTAGGTTGCCCTATGAGTGATTCCCCTATGCCCTGGCTGACTGAGGAACGTGCCGCCTGTGGGGTTGGTTTTATTGCCGACTGGCGGGGGCGGGCCAGCCATGACCTGGTGACGCAGGCCTTGGCGGCGTTGGCCTGTCTGGAGCATCGGGGGGGCTGTAGTGCCGACCGGGATTCGGGGGATGGGGCGGGGCTGTTGACGGGTTTGCCCTGGGGCCTGCTGCAGGCGTGGGCACAGCGGCTGGGGTGGCCGTCGTTGGTGCCGGGACGGACGGGGGTTGGGATGGTGTTTTTACCGCCGCAGGCGCAGGAGGTGGTGCAGGCGTGGATGACCCAGGAATTGCAGCAGGCGGGTTTGACGGTGATCGGTTGGCGGCAGGTGCCGGTGCGCCCGGAGGTATTGGGGGTGCAGGCGCGGCAAAATTGTCCGGCGATTGCCCAGGTGGTGGTGACCCATCCCCAGTGGCAGGATGAGGTGTTGGAACAGGAGTTGTACATCCTGCGCAAGCGTTTGGAACGGCAGGCGGGGGCGCAGCCTTGGGGGTCGGATTTTTATATTTGTTCCCTATCAGGCCGCACGATGGTTTATAAGGGGATGGTGCGCGCGGCGGTGCTGGGGGAGTTCTATCGGGATTTGCAAGATGAGCGCTACCAAAGTGCCTTTGCCATTTTTCATCGCCGTTTTAGCACCAATACCCTACCGAAATGGCCGTTGGCGCAGCCGATGCGCTTGCTGGGGCACAACGGGGAAATTAATACGCTGCTGGGGAATATCAACTGGATGATGGCGCGGGAGGCAAGTTTTGCCCATCCCTTGTGGGAAGGGCGGATGGCGGACCTGCGACCGGTGGTGAACCCGAAAAATAGTGATTCGGCCAATTTGGACAATGCGTTGGAATTGTTGGTGCGCTCGGGCCGCAGTCCCTTAGAGGCGATGATGCTGCTGATTCCGGAGGCCTACCACCACCAGCCGGAGTTGGCGGCCTATCCCGAAGTGGTGGATTTTTACACCTACTACGCCGGGTTGCAGGAGCCATGGGATGGCCCGGCGCTGATTGTGTTTGGGGATGGGCAGGTGGTGGGGGCGACCCTGGACCGCAATGGGTTGCGCCCGGCGCGCTATGTGCTGACCCAGGATGACCGGGTGATTGTGGCCTCGGAGGCGGGCGTGGTGGACATTCCCCCGCCGCAGGTGGTGGCCAAGGGACGGTTGGGGCCAGGGCAGATGCTGGCGGTGGATTTGGTCAAGGGGGAATTGCTCACCAATTGGACGATCAAGCAGCAGGTGGCGCGGCGGTTGCCCTACGGGGAGTGGGTACGCACCTATCGCCGGGTGTTGCCGCTACAGTCGTTTGCGGAAACATGTCAGTACGATGAAGTGACATTGGTGCAATACCAAAGGGCGTTTGGGTACACCGCCGAGGATGTGGAATTGGTGATTGAGCCGATGGCCAGTACGGGCAAGGAACCCACGTTTTGCATGGGGGATGATACCCCGTTGGCGGTGCTGTCGGACCAGCCCCATGTGCTGTATGACTATTTCAAGCAGCGGTTTGCCCAGGTGACCAACCCGCCGATTGACCCGCTGCGGGAGAGTTTGGTGATGTCGTTGGAGATGGGGTTAGGCCCGCGGGGGAATTTGTTGCAGGTGCGCCCGGAGGATGCCCGATTGTTGTGGCTGACCTCGCCGGTGCTCAACGAGGCGGAATTGCAGGCGGTGCAGGCGGGGCCGTTGCCGACGGTGACTTTGAGTACGTTGTTTGCCATCGAAGGCGGCAGCGACCGGTTGCAGCAGGCGGTGGCGGCTCTGTGTGCCCAGGCGGCCCAGGCGGTGCAGGCGGGGGCGGAAATTCTCGTTCTCAGTGACCGGGTGGAGCCGCTGACGGCCACCTGTACCTGGATACCGCCGTTGTTGGCGGTGGGGGCGGTGCATCACCATTTGATTGCCCAGGGGTTGCGCCTGCGGGTGTCGTTGGTGGTGGAGACGGCCCAGTGTTGGAGTACGCACCATTTCGCCTGTTTGATTGGCTATGGGGCCAGTGCGGTGTGTCCTTACCTGGCTTGGGAAACGGTGCGGCGCTGGTGGCACGAGGAGAAAACCCAAACCCAGATGGCGCAGGGGAAAATCCGCCGCTGTAGCTTGGCGGAAGCCCAGGCCAATTACCGGGCGGCGGTGGAGGCGGGCTTGCTGAAAATCCTCTCGAAAATGGGGATTTCCCTGCTTTCGAGCTATCACGGGGCGCAGATTTTTGAAATTTTGGGGCTGGGGCCGGAGGTGGTGGATGTTGGGTTCCGGGGCACGGTCTCCCAACTGGGCGGCTTGAATTGGGCGGAATTGTACGCGGAAGTGCTCCAGATTCACCGGCGGGCGTTTCCAGAGTTGACCCAGAAGAAGTTGGACAATTTGGGGTTTGTGCAGGCTAGGCCCCGCGGGGAGTACCACATGAATTCGCCGGAAATGGCCAAAGCCTTGCACAAGGCGGTGCGCTCTGGGCAACCGGCGGATTTTGCCGTTTACCAGCAGCTTTTGGAAAACCGGCCACCGACAGCGCCGCGGGATTTGCTGACGTTGGTCAGCGACCGGGCGCCCATTCCCCTGGAGGAGGTAGAGCCGGCCAGCAGCATTGTCACCCGCTTTTGCACCGGGGGCATGTCCCTGGGGGCTTTGTCGCGGGAAGCCCACGAGGTGTTGGCGATTGCCATGAACCGTCTGGGGGGCAAGTCCAACTCAGGGGAAGGGGGGGAGGACCCGGTGCGGTTCCGGGTGCTGACGGATGTGGATGCGACGGGGCATTCGCCCACTCTGCCCCATGTGCACGGGCTACGCAACGGGGATACGGCCAGTTCGGCGATCAAGCAGGTGGCGTCGGGGCGGTTTGGGGTGACGCCGGAGTATTTGCTGCAGGCTAAGCAGATTGAGATCAAGATTGCCCAGGGGGCCAAGCCCGGGGAGGGGGGGCAATTGCCGGGGAACAAAGTGAGTCCTTATATCGCCATGCTGCGCCGTTCCAAGCCGGGGGTGCCCTTGATTTCGCCGCCCCCCCACCACGATATTTATTCGATTGAGGATTTGGCGCAGTTGATTTTTGACCTGCATCAGGTGAATCCCCAGGCGCAGGTGTCGGTGAAGTTGGTGGCGGAAATCGGCATTGGCACGGTGGCGGCGGGGGTGGCCAAGGCCAACGCGGATGTGATCCAAATTTCTGGCCATGATGGGGGGACAGGGGCGTCGCCCTTGAGTTCGATCAAGCATGCGGGCACGCCCTGGGAGTTGGGTTTGACGGAGGTGCAGCGGGTGCTGATGGACAACCAACTGCGCGACCGGGTGATTTTGCGGGTGGATGGGGGGTTGAAGACCGGCTGGGATGTGGTGGTGGCGGCCTTGATGGGGGCGGAGGAGTTTGGGTTTGGGTCGGTGGCGATGATTGCCGCCGGGTGCATCATGGCGCGGGTGTGCCATACAAATAATTGCCCGGTGGGGGTGGCGACCCAGCGGGAGGATTTGCGGCGGCGGTTTCCGGGGACGCCGGAGCAGGTGGTGAATTTCTTTTTGTTTGTTGCGGAGGAGGTGCGGCAGATTTTGGCCCAGTTGGGCTATCGTTCGCTGGCGGAGGTGATTGGGCGGGCGGATTTGCTCCGGCCCCGGCAGGTGACGCTGCGCAAAACCCAGGGGTTGCAGGTGGCGGCCTTGACCCAGTTGCCGGATACCCGTACCCAGCGGGATTGGCTGCACCACGAACCGGTTCACAGCAACGGGCCGGTGTTGGATGAGGTGTTGTTGCACAAGCCGGAGGTGCAGTGGGCCATCCAAACCCACGGCACGGCGACGGTACATTTTGCCATTCGCAACACCGACCGCAGTGTGGGGGCGCGCATTGCCGGGGAACTGGCCCGTCGCTACGGGGATGAGGGGTTTCGGGGGCAGTTGACCTTTTATGCCACAGGCAGTGCGGGGCAGAGTTTTGGGGCGTTCAATCTGCCGGGGATGACTCTGCACCTGACGGGGGAGGCCAACGACTACGTGGGCAAGGGGATGCACGGCGGGGAAATTATTGTGGTGCCGCACCCGGAGTTGGCCTGTGACCCCAGTGAGCAGGTGATTATTGGGAATACCTGTCTGTACGGGGCCACGGGGGGGCGGTTGTTTGCCTATGGCCGGGCGGGGGAGCGGTTTGCGGTGCGCAATTCCCTGGCCCAGGCGGTGATCGAGGGGGCGGGGGACCACTGTTGCGAGTACATGACCGGCGGGGTGGTGGTGGTGCTTGGCCCGGTAGGACGGAATGTGGGGGCGGGCATGACCGGCGGTTTGGCCTATTTTTTGGACGAGCAGGGGGATTTTCCCTTGCGGGTCAACCGGGAGATCGTCACGATTCAACGGGTCACAAGCCCAGCGGGCGTGCAGCAATTGCGCCAGTTGATCCAGGATTACGAGGCGCGCACCGGCAGTCGCAAAGCCCAGACCATCCTGCGCCAGTGGGCGGACTATTTACCCCGCTTCTGGCAGGTGGTGCCCCCTTCGGAAGCGACGACCCCGGAAGCCCAGGCCGCGGTGTTGGAGCGGGTTTAGGGCGAAAAGCAGGTGGCGGAGGCATGGGGCGTGTCGGGCGGGCTTGGCTTGCTGCTGCTGGTACTGGCGGGGGGAGGCCTCTGGGGGGTGGACCGTTGGTGGCGCCGCCGTTCGGCCAATCCGGTGCAGTTGACCCGCGGGCAATGGCGGATGGAGATTCAAGAACCGGAGCATTATCGCTGGCGGGGGCAGTTGGAATGGGTCAACGCCAGTTCCCGGTTTGAGGTGATGATCCCGGAATGCACGGTGGAGGTGCAGCTTTTATCCCAAAAGGACACGGCGGGCATTGCGGTCAAAACCGAGTTGCGTTCCCAGCACCCGGAGGTTCCGGCCCGTCCTGATGGCTATTGGGCGGCCTGTATTATCAAACGGCGGCAGCGGGTGGGGCTGGAAGTGACGGTGGATATTACGGGTGCGGATTTGACGGGGTTGCAGGCGGCCTGGCTGCGCTGGCGGTATGTGACCTACGGCCCGGCAGGTTGGGTGCCGCGCTGGCAGCATGTGGTGTTACCCTTGGCGTTTCCTGACCCCAGCCGCACGTTGGCGAGTCGGCGCAGTCCGGGGGGGGCGGAAATTTTGCTGATCCGCACCCATCTGCTGTGCCATTTGGATGACCCGGTGGCGGTGGTCAAACGCTATGCCCTGCCCCATGCCCTGCCGGGGGATGTGGTGGTGTTGGGGGAAACGCCGGTGGCGATCATGCAGGGGCGGTGGCGGCATCCCCAGCAAATCCAACCCAGTTGGTTGGCGCGGCGGCTGTGTACGTTTTTTTTGCCCACGTCCAGCCTGGCGACCGCCTGCGGGTTGCAAACCCTGATCGACCTGGTGGGGGCGCCCAGGGTGGTGGTGGCATTTCTCATCGGCGCTGTGGCCAAACTGCTGGGCCAGCCGGGGGTGTTTTACCGGTTGGCGGGGGACCAGGCGGCGCTGATTGATGATGTGACCGGCACGCTACCTCCTTACGACCAATTTGTGGTCCTCGGGCCAAGCCGCCCCCACACGGTGGTGGCCGAGATCAAGGAGCAAACCGGATTGCCGGCGGCGATTGTGGATGTCAACGATCTGAAAGCGGTTAGAATAGTAGCCAGGACGGAGGATGTGGATGCGTCCCTGTTGCACCGGGTGTTGGTAGATAACCCCGCTGGCAATGCGGCAGAACAAACTCCCCTGTTGTTGATCCGTCCCCTGCCCCCCGAACCAGCACCGTCATCGACACCTGCCGATGCTTACCATTCGTCCCCCCCATCCCCAGGAGTGGAAACTGCTCCCGACGCGACCAGGAGAAGTGGAGTGGTGGGAACGGAGGGGCCATACCTGGGTGGCGGTGGAAGCGAGCCAGGTGGTGGGAGCCATTCAGGTCGTGCCTTTTAACCGCAGTCGCAGTACTTGGCAGGTGCGGTGGGTGACCAACCCGACGCTGGCGGTGGGTTCCCAATTGTTGCGCTATGCTTTGGAAACGGTGGTGGAAGCCCGCACCTGGGTGGTGGAAGTGGGTACGCAGGAAGTGGATGCGCTGGCGTTGTACCGGCAGAATGGGTTTCAACCGCTGGCGCACTGCACCTATTGGCATTTGCACGGGGAAGCCTTGACGGCCCTGGCCCGGGCACCGGTGGAAACGCCGCCCCTTAGCCCGGTGGGGAATGGGGATGCCTATTTGCGCTACCAATTGGACACGGTGGCGATGCCGCCTTTGGTGCGCCAGGTGTTTGACCGGCACCCGCAGGATTTTATGATTCCCCTGTGGCAGCGGCTGTGGCGGCAGTGGCGGGGGTGGCAGGGACGTTCCCGCCCCATCCAAAATTACGTGTTTGAACCGCAGCGCAAGGCGGCAATTGGGTATTTCTGCCTGTGGTTTGACCCCCAGGCCCAGCAGCCCCACCCGGTGGATTTGACGGTGCATCCGGCCTACACCTGGTTATACCCGCAGTTGCTTTCGTACCTGACCCGGTTGGTGGCGCCGGAGCCGGGGTTGCGCTTGGCCTGTATGGACTATCAACCGGAGCGGGAAGCCTGTTTCCAGTGGGCGGGTGCGGTGCCCCAGGGGGAAACCCTGTGGCTTTCTCGTTCCGTGTGGCACAAGTTGCGGGAGGCCAAGGTGAATCTCCAGGAAGTGCCGAACCTGGCGGCGGTGTTGCCCCAATTGCAACCGGTGCCCCTCACGCCGCGGGATTCGTTTGCCGGGGACCAGAACATGGCACAATAAGCTGCAGGTGCCAAGGGGAATGATGGTTGTCGGTTTGGGTTTGGATATTGGCCGCAAGCGGGTGGGGGTCGCCATCAATGACCCAACCGGTCTAGTGGTGACGGGGTTGCCGACCTTGACCTGGCCGCGGGTGCCCCAGGCGTTGGCGGCAATTGTCCAGGAACGGCAACCGCAGGTGTTGGTGGTGGGGTTGCCGACTTATGCGGATGGCCGGCCTAGCGCCCAAACCCGCTACACCCAAAAACAGGGGGCCTACCTGGGGCGCTATTTGGGGTTGCCGGTAGTGTATGTGGATGAGGTGCTGACTTCCTGGAGTGCGGCCCAGATGTTGGACCGGCGCCGCTATCGCCATGCGGAGGACTACCGGGCGGCGGTGGACCAACAGGCGGCCATCCTCATTCTGCGCCAATGGCTTGCCCAACAATCCCGTTCCTCGGCTTGTCGTTCTGGAGACTGCTATGGGGCACAACTCCCAACCCAATCATTTTGACGTACCAGCGCAGGTGGTGCTGGTGGACGAGCGGGGGCGTTCCCTCGCCTGCTATGTGGACCGCACGTTGGAGGTGGACGAACGCCCCTATCTGCTGTTGTTGCCGGTGGATGCGCCGGTGGAACTGTTTGCCTGGAATGAGGCAGAAGATACCCTGGTGGACCTGGAGGAGGAGGAATTGGCCAAAGTTTTGCCGATTGCCCGCGACATCTTGGCCGAGCAAAACCTCACGTTGCTGGATACGGCTTTGACCCTGACGGCCAAGGGAGAACTGCCGGAGGATTCGGAAACCCTATTTTTGGACTACGAGGGGCAGGAAGGGGAAATCGAATCAGAAGAATTTCAGGAATTGGGGGTGTTTTACTACGAAGGCCGCCGCTACGGGGTTTATACGCCCTTGGACCCCCTGTTGTTTTTTGCGCGGCTCAACAGCGATGGTCAGCCGGAACCCTTGACTGCCGAAGAAATGGAGCGTCTGGGTCCCCGCCTGGAAGCGGAACTGTTCAACGATTTGGACTAGGGGCGAAACAAGTGCCGGTGTGCCGGATGGTAGAGGTGGGAACGGGCAGCGCCTGCCTGCAACACGGGGCTGACCACGTATAGGGTGGTGCGGGTTAGACGTTCCCGGTGGGTAAGGGCGGCCATCTCGGTCAGCGGCACGACCCAAATCTGTTCCTGGGGCCAACCCAACCGATGACAGACCGCCACCGGGGTATCGGGGGGGTAATGCTGGAGCAATTCTGCTTGCGCTTTGTCCACCAACCGGGCGCTGAGATAGAGGCCCAAGGTGGCGCGGTGGGCTGCCAAATCCACCAAACGTTCGGGCATGGGCGTCACCCCCGCTGTGCGCGTCAAAATCACCGTTTGCACCAACTCCGGCACGGTCCATTCGGTGGTCAACCGGGCAGCGGCCAACTGCATTGCCCCGACACCGGGGACAATTTCCACCGCCACGCCCGCTGCATGCAACGCCTGAATTTGCTCATGAATCGCCCCGTACAGACTCACATCCCCAGAGTGCAGCCGCACCACCGATTTTCCCGCCTGCGCCCGCGCAATCATCAACGGCACGATGGCTTCCAGGGTCAAACTTTTGGTGGGAATCCGCTCACAATCCGGGCGGGTCAAGGCCACGATTGCCGGGGGAACCAGGGAATCCGCATAGAGCAGCACATCCGCCGTTTTCAGCAAGCGCTCTGCCCGCACCGTCAACAACTCCGGATCGCCCGGCCCAGCGCCCACTAGGTAAATTTTGGGTGGATGGGACATAGGTTCCCTGCCATACCATTGCTGATTCTAAGAAAAAAACGACTCCCCAAGGGACTGGGGAGCCGTTGGTTGGTGTCTCAGCTAGAGACCGTTACTACGCAGGTCGCGCTCCAGAGGACTAGCCCACAATCAGGATTTGGCT
>NZ_JBRCEP010000032.1:0-17442 GCF_053491055.1 Gloeomargarita sp. | reverse complement strand
CCATCCGCCTGCCCTCGCCTTTTCGTTGTACGCCGGAGCAGTTTGTGGAACTGGTCAAGGCGAATCCCGAATTGCGTTGGGAATTGACGGCGCAGGGTGAGGTTATCGTCATGCCACCAACAGGTAGTGAAACGGGAAGCTATAGCTCTGAGTTGATTGCGAATTTTGTTATTTGGAACCGGCAAAGTCAATTAGGAAAAGTGTTTGATTCTTCGACGGGATTTCGGTTACCGAATGGGGCGATTCGTTCACCGGATGTGGCATGGATTGCCAAGGAACGGTGGACCCAGTTATCTCCAGAACAACGGCGCACGTTTGCACCTATTTGCCCTGATTTTGTCGTGGAATTGGTATCGCCCACGGATGATGTGAATGCCTTGGCAGCGAAAATGCAGGAGTACCTCGAGAATGGCTGTCGCTTGGGCTGGTTGGTTGACCCCCAAAAACGCCAGGTCACCATTTATCGCCCGCAGGTTGCCCCCGAAATTGTTAGCTTTGCCGTGCCCTTGACCGGTGCGGATGTCCTGCCCGGATTCACCCTGGATTTGCAGCAAATTTTTGGCCATGAATCTGCTACCTAAGCCGATGCAGTACCGACGTTTTGGCCGCACGGAACTGGCGATGCCCGTATTCTCCTGCGGGGGGATGCGTTATCAATACAAATGGCAGGACCAGGACCCAGCGGCAATTCCCCCAGAAAATCAAGCCAACCTACAAGCTACAATTCAGCGGGCGTGGGAACTGGGAATTACCCATATTGAAACGGCACGGGGTTATGGCACTTCGGAGATGCAATTGGGCTGGGTTTTGGGGCAGTTTCCCCGCGAACAATTGATTGTGCAAACGAAAATTGCCCCTGACCCCGATCCCCAGGTATTTGCCGAAAAATTTGCGAAGTCACTGCGCTATTTGCAACTGGAATATGTGGATTTGCTGGCGATTCACGGGCTGAATTTGCCGGAGCATTTGGAGTGGAGTTTGCGTGTCTGTTTACCGCTGGTGCGTCGCTGGCAAAAAGAGGGAATGGTGCGTTTTGTCGGCTTTTCTACCCACGGTCATGTGAGTTTGATTACCCAGGCAATTCAGACGGGGGAATTTGATTATGTGAATTTGCATTGGTATTACATTTTTCAGGACAATTGGCCAGCGATTTTGGCGGCGCAACAGCAGGATATGGGGGTGTTTATTATTAGCCCCAGCGATAAGGGTGGACATTTGTACAATCCGCCGCCTAAATTGGTACAACTTTGTCAGCCCCTGCATCCGATGGTGTTTAATGACCTGTTTTGTCTGAGCCATCCCCAGGTGCATACGTTGAGTGTAGGGGCGGCCAGGCCAACGGATTTTGATGCGCATCTCAAAACGCTCGAGTTGCTGGATGTTGCTCAGGACGTCCTACCGCCTATTTTAGAACGGTTGGAACAGGCGGCCAGAGCGGCGTTGGGGGATGCATGGTTTGAGTTGTGGGCGGTGAATTTGCCCCCTTGGTTTGCCACGCCCGGTCAGATCAATATGCCGCTCATTTTGCGCTTGTTGAATCTGGCAGAAGCCTTTGATTTGTGGGATTACAGTCGCACGCGCTACGGCATGCTTGGCAACGCCGGGCATTGGGTGCCAGGGCGGAATGCGGCGGCGTTGCCCCTGAAAGAACTCAGGGCCTGTTTGGCGAATCATCCGCTGCCGGATCAGGTGTTGGCGCGCCTGCGCCGGGCGCATCAGTTGTGGGGCACAGCATCGGGACAGCGGTTGTCGGGGGCTTGAGCCAGGGTTCTGTGGAGCACAGGGGGGGAGCCACCCGCAGCATGGGCGCCAACTCCAGCAGCGCTGCCCCCAGATGGCCCTGGCGACAGGCGGCAAAGTACCGTTCTTGCAGGCGGTCCAGCGAGGGACGCAGGTGCAGCCATTCCGCCAGTTGGCATAACTTTTGCCAGCGCTGCACGCCTTTGGTCAGCAACGGTTCAGGCAGCCGGGTGAGCAATTCTTCGAGCCAGGTAAGCAGCAGACGTTCGATGATCTGGCGTCCTTCGGGAATGTCCAATGTCACCCCTACCTGTTGCACTTCCTGGGTAAGGCTGTGGAGTTCTTGGAGATAGACCAGGCCGTTGGGGGGGCTATCTGCCAGGGGGTTGCTGGTTTCCAACTCCAGCCGTCGCAACAGGGACATGACCCGCTGGCTGAGGGCAATGGCGGCGGCCACCTGCAACTCCTGGGGTACGGGTAGACGGTCCCGCCGGAAAGCCATGATCACCCCGTAATTTTCCCGGTACACCTGACTGTAGAGTTGGTCCAGTTGGGTGAGGGTGTTTTGGGCCAGTAACCCGATAATCTGTTGCCGTTCTTGGCTGAAGATGTCGGCTAGGCCGTAGCAGGTGCCGGAACCAAACAGCCGTTGCATCGCCAAGACCGTCTGCGCCCCGCTGCCCTGCTGAAACACCGCCAGCAACTGCTCCCGCATCTGTTGGTAGGTTTTGCGCTGGGGAAAGTCCCGCAAACAGCAGTGAAAATCCCAACCCCCCAGGTGCAATACAGCCATGACCAGGTGCTTTTGTTCCCAGGTGATGATGGAGGTGATGGTGAGTTCGCCAAAGGCCAAAGTGAGGTTGCCCAACCGCTGGATGGAGTAATCCTGCTGCTCGATGTTGTAGCAGTAGATTTGCTGTTGGCGGGGGTATTGGGTGTAAAGGGAACTAATGCCGTAGTGGGCGGCCACTTGGGGCATGGTCACGCGGGCGGTTTCGACGCGCTGTTGATAGACGATCTCACCGTTGACGTACTGGGGCAGATTGCTGGGCGCCAGGGCCAGACGTTTGCGAAATTCCGGTTCCCAATCCTGGCCGGTGACCTCGCGGGCTAACTCCAGCGCCCGCGCCGCATACCGCAAAATTTGCACCCCCTCTGGGCGCGCCAATTCCTCAAAAAACCAGCCGCAACTGGTGAACATCAACAGGCGATGGCGTTGCATTTCCAGCAGCCGCAACACATCCACCTGCTCTGCAGGCGCCAGGGGGTACCGCTGCTGTTGCGCCAAAAACCGCTGTGTCTGCTCCTGGGTGCGCTCCCGTAGAACGGTGATGTAGGCATCCCGCGCGCCCCAGGGGTCCACCAGCCATTTCCCGCCCCATTCTTCGTACAGGGCATCCAACTGCTGGGCCAACCAGTCCAAACTCTGGCGCAGGGGAGCCCGCCATTTCTGATGCCAACCCCCCCCGCCCCCACAGCCACAGTCCGACCGCCAGCGTTCCACCCCATGCGCGCAACTCCAGGCGGTGCGGGGTTTGATCACCAGCTCCCAGGTGGGGGGATACAGGCTGAGGTAATGGGCAAAATTGGTCACCTGCCAGCCCCGCCGGGGAATCTCGCGGGTGAGGGCATAGGCAATCGTCTTTTCCGCCCCTTTTTTGTGATGGCCGAAGGTTTCCCCATCGGTTGCAACGGCAATCAACTGGGTGCGCCCCGGCTGCACCGCCATCCCCAACCGGCTCACGAAATGTTGGCTGCTGGCTAGAACATCCCCAAACCCCATATCCCCGGAAATCGGCCCGTCATAGACGAAAATGGCGATTTGCCGTTGGCTGCCCCACTCCGGCAAAATCTCATCGGGAATCCGGCACCAATAGGGACGGGTCGGGTCAATTTGGCCCCCGCCTACCTCGTACCACTCCTGGGCGCCCAAGGGCCGACACCGCTGCACCTGGGACGGGGCCACGACCGTAAACTTAAACCCCTCGGCCACCAGCACCGCCAAGGTTTCGTAATCAATCGCCGTCTCTGCCAACCACATGCCTTCCGGTGCGCGCCCAAACCGGGCCATAAAGTCCTGTTTGGCCCACCGCACCTGGGTAAATTTATCGCGGGTGGACGCCAACGGCATGATGATATGGTTGTACACCTGGGCCATGGCATTCCCATGACCATTCAGGCGCTCGCAACTGCGCCGGTCCGCCTCGATAATCCGCTGGTAGGTCTCCAGGTCGTACCGCTCCAACCACTGAAACAGGGTCGGGCCAATATTGAAACTCAGGTACTCAAAATTGTTGACAATATCCACCACATCCCCAGCATCGCTCAACACCCGGGCGAAGGCGTTGGGGCGATAGCACTCATGAAAAATCCGTTCATTCCAGTCGTGGAACGGGCTAGCCCCCTCCTGCCGCTCAATTGCCTCCAGGTAGGGATTCTCCCGGGGTGGCTGGTAAAAATGCCCATGCACCGTCACATACACCTGGGTCGTTCCCATCGCCGTTCCCTCGCTTGTGCCGCTGGTTCGGGTGCGCCCGCTCCCCCCGGAACGCCTGGGTGGGCCTATAGCCCTATGAACTTAGCATAAACCCGCGGTTGTCTAGGGGTGGCCGTTTTGCCCTAGAATTCTTTGGGATCGCTCAGGACGGGCAAGGGTTGCGTAGCAAAATGTTACAAAAATGTCCCCTCCGTAACGCCTGACGGTGACGATATTTGCCGGAATTTTACAGAATTTTTCGCTTTTCAAACTTGTAGTCCCTCCCGGCGGTGCAGTAGGCTAGAAGTACCTGGAGCAAACGTGGTTTTTTATGAGCGAAACCAATCCCTACGCGCAACTTGGGGTCAGCGAGGATGCCTCCTTCGAGGAAGTACAGGCGGCGCGGGCGCAGTTGTTGAGCCAGTGCCAGGGGGATGAGCGGCGCGCCCAGGTGGTGGAGATGGCCTACGATGCCATCTTGATGGACCGTCTGCGCCAGCGACAGGAAGGGCGGATCAAGGTGCCAGAGCGAATTCGCTATGCGGAGCGGCACCTGGTGGCGACAGCCGAACGGCAGGACACCCGCACGGCGACCTTACCCGCTTGGGTGGAACAGTTGCGGGGCTTTGTGGATACCCCTAGCCTCCAGGAGGTGGTGGTACCGGCGTTGGTCTACGGGGGCTTGGGCGGTTGGGCGTGGGTGGCCAGCGCCAATGCTGCCTTGCCGGTCGCCCTGGGGATTGCCGCCAATCTGTTTTTCATCAACCGCAAGGAAAACCGCTTTGGGCGGGCCTTGTTGCTCACCGTACTGGGCCTGGTGCTGGGAGCGGTGGTGGGCAATGTGTTACTTAGCCTGCAGCTGGGGTTGTTCCCCGAGACGGCGATGAGCTGGGGAATTTTGCTCATCCTCTGGTTGGTGAGCAGTTTTCTGCGTTAGCCTTCCTTGCCGTACAATTTGTTGGGGATGCCCTGGCAGCCGCCGGGAATGGTGTTGCGGGTGCGGACGCCCCCCCAGGCGCACAGATAAAACCGCTGCTCTTCCGAGAGGTTATAAACGCCGGTGAAATCGGCGCCCTCGACGATCGCGCCGGTGTATTGGCCGGTTTGAAAGTTCGGGCGTTCCCCGTCGGGCCAGGGCTGGTGGGGACTGGCGTAATCGAGTTTTTCTGGGTCGCCGTAGAAGAAGATTGCCCCCTGGAGGTTGGCCCCGGTGAATTTGGCGCCCTGGAGGTTGCACATGGCAAAGTTGGTGCGGTTGAGATTGCAATGGCTAAAATCCGTGCCACTCAAATCCGCCTGGCTAAAGTCCACCCGCCGCAAATCCGTACCGCTTAAATCCGCCCCTGCCAGCATGTTTTCTAAGTTAATCACCCGCTCCCCGTGTTCCCGGTCCTCCTGGTACAGGCCGTTGCCATCCAGGATGGGGCGTCCCAACCGCTGGTCCCGCTTCAGGGGCGTCAGCAACTTGGCCATGGACAAAAACCGCACCACTTTGGCCTTGCCTTCGGCGTTGACGCTGCTTAGCAACGCGGCGGTGCGTCCGGCGGCAATCATGCGCTCTTGCGGCCAATCTTCCAAAAACCCATGTTCATCCAAGGCCAACTCGGAAATGCCCTGGAAATAGGCGTCAATCGTCTGCTGTTGGGTAATACGGTTTTGCTGCTCGGTGAGGACTTTGGAAATCACGTACTGCTGCCAGGAAATCACCACCGCCACCAGAGCCACCAAAATTTGCCCCACCGCCCCCAAACTTTCGCCCAGGGCCGAGGCCACATTCCAATCAATCCGCAGGCCGCCCCGTCCCCAAAGCCACACCAACAGGCCGATAAATCCCGTAATCAGCGCCACACCACCCAACAGCAACGACGATTCCTCCGGGTGGATTTCCCGCAAAAAACGCTGTATCCCCTCCCAAAACAACTCCACCGCCAGCAGCAGGGATAAAACCGTAACCAGCCCGGCCAGCCAATACCACCCGGCCACAATGGCGATCATCAGCAGCGCCACCACCCCTAACGTCAGGGGAATTTGCACCTTTTTGAACCCTTTGCGCCAAGCCAAACGGGGGGATTTACCAGCATAGGGCATCTCGGTCATAGGTTCCGGGGGGCCGCATAAACCGTGACGGCAAACCAACTCAATCACTCAACCTTAGCATAGGTCTTGCGATGCCAATGCCAGGCGGTTTGCACAATCGTCGCCAGGTCGGAATACCGAGGCTGCCAGTTGAGCAATTGGCGCGCCAAGGTTGCATCCGCCACCAGTATCGGGGCATCCCCCGGTCGCCGCCCCATTTCCCGCACCGGCACCCGTTGACCCGTCACCTGCTCTACCGCGGCAATCACCTGCCGCACCGAATGGCCCCGCCCCGTGCCCAAATTCACCGTGAGATTGGCCTGCTGCTGCCACACATACGCCAACGCCCGCACATGCGCCTCGGCCAAATCCGTCACATGGATAAAATCCCGCACCGCCGTCCCATCGGGCGTATCGTAATCCGTACCAAAAATCGGCACCGGTTCCCCCCCCAACAGGGCGCCCAAAACGCGGGGAATCAGATGGGGTTCCGGGTCGTGGCATTCCCCCAACATCCCCTCAATATCCGCCCCCGCCGCATTGAAATACCGCAAAGCCGCATAACGCAACCCATAGGCCTGACTAAACCAATACAGCACCTGCTCAATCGCCCGCTTCGATTCCCCGTAGGGATTGACCGGGTTTTGCGGATGGTTCTCCGTCAAAGGCAACCACTGCGGCTCCCCATAAACAGCACAGGTGGAAGAAAAAATACAGGTCTTAACCCCCCTGGCCACCATGACCTCTAGGAGATTCAGTGTATTTACAAAATTATTACGAAAATACTTGGCAGGCTGTTGCATGGATTCGCCCACGTAGGCGCTGGCGGCAAAGTGCATCACCGCCTGAATGTCGTAGGTGCAGAACACATCAAGCAGCCATTCCCGGTCAGCCAAATCCCCAGGGAGCAGTTTGCCCCACTGCACTGCCCAGCGGTGTCCTGTACTGAAATTATCCAGCACCAAGGGCGTCAGGCCCGCCTGGGCCAGGGCTTTGCAGGTGTGGCTGCCGATGTAGCCCGCCCCGCCGGTTACGAGAATGAACATCGCCGCCGCAGGTCAGCAATCGTGTGCCTCAAGCCGGTGCGCAAATCCACCTGGGGCGACCAGTTGAGTTTGGTGCGGGCCAGGGTGATGTCTGGGCACCGTTGTTTCGGGTCATCCTGGGGCAAGGGGCAAAAGCGGAGCGGGGAGCGGCTGCCGGTCAATTCTTGAATCACCTGCGCCAGGGCCAACACGCTCAACTCCTCTGGGTTGCCCAAATTCACCGGGTAGGGATAGTTCACCCCCATCAGCCGCACAATGCCCTCGATCAGGTCATCGATGTATTGAAAACTGCGGGTCTGGCTGCCGTCGCCGTAGATGGTTAGCGGTTCGCCCCGCAGCGCCTGCTGGATAAAGTTGGTCACCACCCGCCCGTCGTCCGGGTCCATGCGGGGGCCGTGCGTATTGAAGATGCGAATGATGCGTACCGGTAAGCCGTACTGCCGATGAAAGGCCAAGGTCAGCGCTTCGGCGTAGCGTTTGGCTTCGTCGTAGACACTGCGGGGACCTGTGCAATTCACATGCCCCCAGTAGTCTTCCCGTTGGGGATGCTCCAGGGGGTCGCCGTAGATTTCGCTGGTGCTGGCCAAGAAAAACTGCGCGCCCTTTTGCCGCGCCAGCTCCAGCAGATGATACGTCCCTTCGCTGTTGACCCGCAGCGTCGCCAACGGCAACGCCAGATACTTGGGCGGGGAAGCCGGGCTGGCAAAGTGCATGACCCAATCCAAGGGTTCGGCGACCGTCAACGGGGTAATCACATCGTGCTGAATTTTTTCCACCTGGGGATGCTGTTGCCAATGGGCGAGATTTTCCCAGGAACCCGTACTGCAATTGTCCACCGCCAGCACCCGGTAGCCCTCGCGCACCAGGCGGTCGGTGAGGTGACTGCCCACAAATCCCGCCGCCCCTGTCAGCAGGACCGTCCCCCGCATCAGCGCCCCAGCCCCACGTAGGTAAAGCCCGCCCGCCGCAGGCGTTCCCGGTCGAGAAAATTGCGGCCATCTAGGATAAGCGGCGAGCGCATTTGCTTGGCCAGGTCCTCCCAGGGCAAATTCCGGTACTGGGGCCAATCGGTCACCAGCACCAGGGCATCGCAGTCTTGGGCCAGGGTCTCGACCGCCTCGCAGTAGTGCACGTCCAGCTTCGGCCATTCCCGTTGCGCCCGCGCGAGCGCCACCGGGTCGTGCACCCGCACCCCCACCCCCCGTTCCAACAACTGCTGGGCAATGTCCAGGGCTGGGGCATCGCGCAGGTCGTCTGTGTGGGGCTTAAACGCCAGTCCCAGCAAACCCACCCGACGGCCCTTGAGAATTTTCAGGATGTGGCGGAGTTTTTCGACCACCCACTGCCGTTGCTGCGCATTGACCACCCGACTGGCCTGGACAATGGCCATCCCCAAACCGTAATCCCGC
Organism: Gloeomargarita sp.; assembly: GCF_053491055.1. Lineage (NCBI taxonomy): Bacteria > Bacillati > Cyanobacteriota > Cyanophyceae > Gloeomargaritales > Gloeomargaritaceae > Gloeomargarita > Gloeomargarita sp. The sequence goes on along the minus strand of NZ_JBRCEP010000032.1, from coordinate 8,695 downwards.
GCGGTGGCAATCAGCGCCGCCGTATCTTTGCCAAAACAGGAACCCCCCCAGCCAAGCCCCGCCTGCAAAAACTGACTGCCAATGCGTTTATCCAGGCCGATCCCGCGGGCAATTTGGGTCACATCCGCCCCCACCCGCTCCGCCAACTGGGCGATTTCGTTGATGAAACTAATCTTCACCGCCAAAAAGGCATTGGCCGCATATTTCATCAACTCCGCCGAGGTCACATCCGCCGTAATCAGAGGCACGGCGGCCACCTCCGCCGGTCGGGGCAAAAAACTAGGCGGAGTAAAGCTCTGCTCCAAAATCGGTTGGTACAGGGTGTGGAGGAGTTCTAAAGCGCGGGGTTCCTGCGTGCCGATGACCACCCGGTCGGGGTAGAAGGTGTCATGGAGCGCCGAACCTTCCCGCAAAAATTCTGGGTTCGAGACCACCGCAAACTGCACCGGAGCAGCGTCAGTACGGGTTTTCAGGGCTTCTGCGATCAGGGTTTCGACCCAGTTGCCGCTGCCGATGGGCACGGTGGATTTATTCACAACCACGGTAAATTCCTGCCCCAAATGCAACCCCACCCCCTGGGCGGCCTGGCGGACATAGGTCAAATCGGGATTGCCATCGGGAAGCGAGGGGGTGCCCACCGCGATAAAGACCACCTGGGCCGGAGCAATGGCCGCCGCATAGTCGGTGGTGAAGGTGATGTTGGGACGGGCCAGGTGGAGCAATTCCGCCAGATGGGGTTCATAAATGGGAATCTCCCCCCGTTGCAGCCGGGCAATTTTTTCCCTGTCCACATCTAATCCCACCACCTGATGCCCCAGGTAGGCCAGCGCCACCCCCGTCGTCAGCCCCACATAGCCCGTTCCAATGATGGCAACCCGCACACCCCACTCCTTGCCGTTGCTGGTTTGATTGTACTTGCCAGTGTATCAGGGGAGGTGCCAGGGTACGGGGTGTTGGAGCAAAGCGGTGGCGGCGGCGGCGCTCAAAGGGGGGGCAAACCAATAGCCCTGGCCGTACAGGGGAGCCTGGGGACTGAAACGGCGCAGCAGCATCACCTGTTCCTCGGTTTCGATGCCCTCGACAACCACCTCCTTGTCCAAGGTCAACGCCAGCGTGACGATCGCCTGGACCAGGTCGTCTGTCTGCCCCATGTGCCGGATAAACGAGCGGTCAATTTTCAGGGAATCCACCGGCAACCCCTGCAACCGCGCCAGCGAAGAATAGCCAGTGCCAAAGTCATCAATGCTCACCCGCACCCCCTCTTGGCGCAGTTCATTCAAGGCCTGTCCTACCGTCTGCGGGTCAGCCATCAACACCCCCTCGGTCACCTCCAGCACCAGGGACTGAGGCGGCAACTGCCATTGGCGTAGGGTGTCCCGCACCTGGTTGACCCATTCCGCCGCCCGACGGAACAAACGCCCCGACACGTTCACCGCCAGGGTCAAATCCGGTTGCACCTGGCGCCACCGGGCCAACTGGGCGGAAGCGGTGTGCAACACCCACTGGCTCAGGGGATAGATCAACTCTGACTCCTCCGCGATCGGAATAAACACCCCCGGCGACACCAACCCCACCCCTGGCCGTTGCCAGCGCACCAGCGCTTCAAACCCGACAATCGTACCCCGGCGCACATCCACCACCGGTTGATAGTGCAAGAGCAACTCCTGCTGCGCTAAACCCTGCCGCAGCGCCGTTTCCAACTCCAACTGCCCTTTAAGTTGGGCGTGCATCCCCGGACGAAACACCTCCACCCCACAGCGTCCGGCCAGTTTCACCCGGTACATGGCAATGTCCGCATTGCGGAGAATATCGGCGGGGCTGGCATCCGGGTCGTCATTGAGGCACACGCCGATACTGGTGCTGACAACCAATTCCCGCCCCTGCACGACAAAGGGTTGCTGCAAGACCCGCAACAGCGTCTCGGCAATGGCCACCGCCTGCCCCACCCCCGTCACCGGCTCGAGCAAGACCACAAATTCATCCCCCCCCAAGCGGGCCAGCACATCCCCTGGCCGCATCTGGGCCTGCAACCGCCGGGCCACCTGCTGGAGCATCTCATCCCCGACCGCGTGGCCGAGACTGTCATTGACCAACTTGAACCGGTCCAAATCCGCAAACAACACGGCGTAGTAGGTCCCCGCCTGCAACGCCCGTTGGTGCACCTGGTGGAGCCGGTCCATCAGGAAATTCCGGTTGGGCAGCCCGGTGAGGGCATCGTGGTAGGCCTCGTAGAGCAACTGGGCTTCCATCTGTTTACGGGCGGTAATGTCCCGGTACACCCACACCCACTCGTCCTGGGCGGTGTCGGCGCGGGCCGAATCGGACAGGGATAACACCGTCAATTCCACCCAAAAATCCTCATGCTGCTTGGTGTATTGCACCAGTTCCACGCGGACCGAAGCCCCCTGTTTGCGGGAATTTTGCAGGTATTCCCACTGGGTCAAATCGGTTTTTTCGCCGCACAGTTCTCCCAACCCCAGCCGTTGAATTTCCTCGAAGCCATAGCCGGTCATGGCCAAAAAGGTGGGATTGGCGTAGATCACCTGCTGCCCCCGCGTAATGACAATGCCATCGTTGGCGCAGACCACCACCGCTTCCATCAACTGCAACCGTTCCTGCACCCGGTGTGCCTGGGTGACATCCCGCCCGACCCACTGCATTTCCAGCAGTTCTCCTTGGTCGTTGCGGATTTCCTGGGCTTGCCAGGCGACCCAACCCAATTCCCCATTGCCCCGCCGCAGGGGTTGTTCGCCCACCGCCAGCGCCAATTCCTGCGGGGAGCGCTGCAACACCTGCGCGGCTGTCTGTCCCAGATAACGGCAAAGTGCCGGATTGGCAAAGGTCAAACGCCCCTGGGGGTCATGGCGGCAGATGAGTTCGCTTTGGGCGTCCACAATCTCCCGGTAGCGGGCTTCCTGTTGGCACAACCGTTCCACCAATTCTGTCCGGTGCAAGGCCAACCCCAGGTAATTCGCCACCTGCTGCACCAGGGCAATTTCCCCCTGTTGCCAGATGTGGGGACGGGTGCACTGATGCACGATCAGCAACCCCCACAGGGATTCCCGCTGACGGATCGGCACGACCAAATTGGCCTGCACCCCAAACCGCTGCAACAACTCCCGGTGACAGGGTTCGATGGGGGCGGTCGCCACATCGGCAATCGCCAACACCCGCCCCTGGCGATAGCGTTCCAGGTACTGTTCTGTAAAACAGTGATCCTGAATTTGGGTGTGCAGCATCTGGAATTGGGGGTCACGCACTGCCTCCACGGCGAAATAGACCGACCCATCCGGGCGCACCGGCGTAATTGCCACCCGGTCTGCCCCCAACAGTTGCCGGAGTTCGTCCACCGCACATTGCATCACCGGCGTCACTTCCAGGGATTCCAAGATTTCCGTGCTGAGTCGCACCAAAAACTGGTTGGCATCCCCCTGGGCTTGGCTGAACTGTTCTGCCTGTTTGCTGGCCGTAATGTCCACACAGCAACCGACCAGGCCGACTGGTTCCCCCTGGGCATGGTACCGGGGTTGACCGGTGCAGGCCAGCCACCGCCGGCTGTGGTCGGCGCAAGACAGCCGAAATTCCACCCGGTAAGGCACCCCATCCCGCACCGCCTGGTGATACATCGCCGCGACCATGGCCTGCTCTTCGGGATGCACCAGGTCAAACCAATTCTTCCCCAAGACCCGCTCCACCGGCCAACCCGTCAGCACCGTCCAATGCCGGTTGACATAGGTGACTTGCCCTTGGGCATCGGCAACCCACAGCAAAACGGGCGCCTCCTCCACCACCGCCCCTGGTGGTACCGGGAGCAACCACCCCACCGCCGTTGTTGCCGATACCGGTGTAGATTGCAGCCAGTAGGATTGCCCCTGCCAGGAAATAGGCTGCGCCTGGGGGGTTTGGGCGCGCAGACATTGGGCCACCCTTTCTAGCAAAGGGGTACCATCCTGGCCGACGACCCGTTCCCAAGCCGGATTCAGCCCGTAAAATTGATAGGTTCCCTCCGCCTGTTGTTCAACCCAGACCAAGGGATAGGGCAATGCCTGCACCACTGCTTGGCAGATGCTTTTGTCGGCGGGCATCACCGGCGTTCCCGCAGCGAAGGGGCATGGTTCCGCATGACACAACCGCCCTCTAGGGGGCATAGGCGCACCACCCCTATCCTAGCCGAAACCCTGCGGGGATTTCGCGCCACACCCCTAGCGAGTGTTTACAGTCATAATGGGAGTAGCAAAACTGCAAGGAGCAAGGGGCATGGCGATCAAAAAAGGCGGGTTGGTGCGGGTGATCCGCGAACGCCTGGAAAACAGTCTGGAAGCCCAGGCAAACGATACCCGTTGGTCCGCCTACGTTTTTGAATCCCCGGCGGAGGTGCTGGACATCCGGGGCGACTATGTGCAGTTGAAATTTCCGGTGCCGACCCCGCCGGTATGGTTGCGCCTGGACCAGGTTGAGGCATGCGCCTAAACCCCACCTTGGTCGCCATCGGGGGCGTCAGTGCGTGGGTGGGGCTGGTGCTGACGGTCGCCGGGGTGGTGGCCCAAAAAACCACAGCCAGCCCGGAGACAATTCGCAAAATTGTCCATATCGGCACGGGGAATGTGATTTTGCTGGCCTGGTGGTGGCGGGTGCCCACCTGGATGGGGGTGGGGGCAGCCATACTGGCGGCAATCATCACGTTAATTTCCTACCGGGTGCCCCTCCTGCCGGGGATTGATAGCGTCAACCGCCGCAGCGCTGGGACGTTTTTTTATGCGGTGAGTATTGGGGTGTTGATGGCTTGGTTTTGGCCGCAGGCCCACTACCAGTACACGGTGCTGGGGATTTTGATCATGGTCTGGGGGGATGGGCTGGCTGCCGTGGTCGGGCAACGCTGGGGCAAACACCCTTATGTCCTGCTGGGGATTCACAAAACCTGGGAAGGTTCCCTGACCATGGCGGGGGTCGCCGGGCTGGTGACGGGCTGTGTGTTGGGCTGGACACCCCTGGTGCTGGTCATCGCCGGGGTGGCGGCGGTGCTGGAGATTTTTTCCTATTACGGTCTGGACAATTTCACGGTACCGGTAGGGACGGCGGCAGTAGCGTTTTGGTGGCAACAGGTATGGCCGGGGTAAGGCTGGAGCAAGTCACACAACGGTTTGGGCGGCAGGTGGCAGTCGCGGAGGTGTCCCTGCAGATTCCCGACGGGGAATTTTGGGTGTTGATGGGGCCTTCCGGCTGCGGCAAATCCACCTTGCTTCGCCTCGTGGCGGGGCTATTGCCGGTGCAAGAGGGGCAGGTGTATCTGGGAGAGCGGTGTGTGAACCAGGTACCGGCGCGGGAGCGGGATGTGGCGATGGTGTTTCAAAACTACGCCCTTTATCCCCACCTGAGCGTGGCGGAGAATCTGGCCTTTGGCTTGAAGATGCGGGGTGTTCCCCCGGCGGTGCGGCAACAGCGGGTGCAGTGGGTGGCCAACTTGCTGGGCTTGACCCCCTTATTGGGGCAAAAACCGGGGCAACTCTCTGGCGGCCAACAGCAGCGGGTGGCTTTAGGGCGGGCCATTGTGCGCGCTCCCCAGGTGTTTTTGCTGGATGAACCCCTGTCGAATCTGGACAGTCGCCTGCGGGATCAGACGCGGGCAGAACTCAAACGCCTGCACCAGCAACTCAAAATCACCACCCTCTATGTCACCCACGACCAAACCGAGGCCATGACTCTGGCAGACCAACTGGTTGTCATGCACCAGGGGCGGGTGCAACAGGTGGGTCCGCCCCAGACCTTGTACCAGCAACCGGCCAATCAAATCGTCGCCTCATTTCTGGGCAATCCCCCTATGAACTTCCTGCCTGCCTGGTTGTTGCCCCATGTACCCCCGGATGTCACCGTTGGCATCCGCCCGGAAGCCATTTGCCTGACCAGCCCAGAGGCAGGGACGCTCCGGGGGCAAGTGGTCGTTGTCGAACCCCTGGGGGATGTCACCCTCGTCCAGGTGCAGGTAGAAACCCTCAGCCTGTGGCTCAAAACCCAGACCCTGCCCACGGTCGGCGAGTGCGTCGGACTCGTGTGGCCGACCAGTCATTGTTATTACTTTCACACCCAGACCGGCCAACGCCTCGAACGCAAAACTCTAGCTGGCTAAGGTGAATCCAACCCCTGCGCCCACACCCATCGGTTTGCTACCACAACCCCTGGCGTTCGTCCAAGTTAATCATCATTTTTTCCCGCACCGCACCGATAATTTGACCATTGGGCCATAGCCGCACATGCGAGGGCCGCAACCCCACCACTTCCGGCCACAGGCCCAGGCAGGGCGGGGGTCAGGGTCAACCGTTGGTCCAAAGCGGTGCGGCGCTGTCCCCACGCCAGGGCAATCCGCAGGTCCAGGAACAAACACACCCCCCGGCACTCCCTAACCAGAACCAAGCCTTGGGCAGGGCGCCTCGGAAACGATAACTTAATTTTAATTCGATTTTAATTCGCTTGGGATTGCCATTTACCGACTACCTAGATTAGCATGAACTTAATTCGATAACCCCCTGTACTGATATTGCTAAAAATTCATGAGTGAACCTGACCCCACCATCCAGGCTAAACTGCGCAAATTGGAGCAAGAGATAGAATCTCAAGCGAGAATTCAGGCCAAACTTCACCAATTGGAACAAGAGATAGAATCTCAAGCTAGCAGGGCTAGGCGTGGTGCTTTGTCAGCAAAAGGGCGATCCATCTATAATCCATTTCCTATCCCTTTCTATTTTTTAGTCATCGCTTGGGCGCAACAAATTATTGACCAAATTGTGTTTGGCGGACGGTGGAACCTGCCGATTATTCCCCGGCGTACTGTTGGTATTCCCGGCATTATCTTTTCGGCCTTTTCCCATGCGGATTTTGGCCATTTAATTGCCAACAGTATCCCCTTTGTTATTTTTAGCTGGCTGATCCTTATCCAAAGCTATCGCAACTATTGGATAACCCTGTTGGTAGGTTGGTTGGGGGGTGGTTTTTTCTGTTGGTTGCTTGGTCCTGATCCGGTACATGGCCTAAGTGGCGTTGTCTATACTTTGTTTGGTTATCTGCTATGGATTGGCTGGCAAGAACAGCGCATCATTCCACTTTTTATTTCTGTTTTCGTCTTTGTGAATTATTGGGGATTGATTTGGGGGGTTTTGCCGCACAATCCACGGGTAGCTTGGTGGGGACACCTCATCGGCTTTGTTTTGGGCATTGCCACGGCCTATTTCTTGGGTAAAAATCAGCGAAAAAATTTGTTAAATCAATGATTATTTGTTAAATCAATGATTGAGGGATCGGCAGAAGTTCTGTAAACATTGATGAAATTTAGCGATAAAATTCAGCGCAACTGGAGAAAATTGCTAACGCCTTTGACCGGCAGCATTCCTGCCCAAGGGTATTGGCCAAGCGCGTGGGATTACTATCAGCATTACCAACATACGGGGCTACCCGGTTTGGGTTATTACCCCTATTGGTCAACCTATCAGGAACATTACCCGGTTCCCCGTTCCATTTATCCCCAGCCACATCAAGCTTTTTGCAGGACAACGATCACGATGCCAGAGAGTTATTGGGTCAGTGTTCCCCATGCGACGGTGCTAAGTAGTCGGCAGTCCGTAGGGAGTGTAATTGCCCATGATGGCAAGGTGATTCATAATTCCTCTCGCCAATGGGTCAACCAACCTGAGCAGAATGAGGCTTGCCATCGCAAATTTCCCAGGCCAATTCCTATTGAAAAAACGCTGGCAGTTCTGGGGATTGGCGGGGGCGGGATGAACTATTATCATTGGTTGACGGAGGTACTGCCGCGGATTCACCTATTGAAACAGGGGCATATCTGGCCGAAAATTGACCGCTTTTTGGTGGATGAACCGAGTGGCAAATTAGCCATCACCTTAGAGATACTCGGCGTTGCGCCATCCCAAATTATTTACACCCATCGTTATATTACGTTGGCTAGTCCGCTGGTGTTCATGCCCCAATTTCTGCGGTTCCAGTATCGCTGGCGTATTGATTTTTTAAGGGAGACATTCTTGCCCTACCGCGATGTAAATGCAAGTAAAATTGACAGAATTTATATCAGTCGTTCCAAAGCCAGTCGTAGGCGTGTGCTGAACGAGGCAGAAGTTTTGGATTATTTAATGCCTTTGGGATATGTGCCTTTTTGGCTAGAGGATTTGAGTTTTTTGGAGCAAGTGAGTCTCTTTGCCCAGGCCAAACGGGTGATTGGGTTGCATGGGGCTGGGTTAACGAATATCGCTTGGTGTCCACCGGGTGCGCGAGTTTTGGAGATATTTCCCAGTGAGTCTATTCCCAGTTATTATTGGGTTTTGGCTAGCCAAGTTGGTGTGGATTATTATTATTTGATCTCGCTTAATTCCCCCCCATTTCCCCACGATGATACGGTGCTTGATCTCAAACAATTGCGGCAAGCCGTCGAACATTTCGAATCCTAGAATGTGTACAGGTCGCACATTTGCAGAGCGAGGAATGCCCATCGGGATACTGAGAAAATGCCCATGAATGTGCTTTTCATCCACCAAAACTTCCCCGCCCAGTTCAAATTTCTGGCGCCTGCCTTGGTGGCTCAGGGGTATAGGGTGGTGGGGATGACCATGCAAAAAGTGTCTGCTACCAAGTGGCAGGGCGTCCAGGTCGTACCTTATGAAGCAAACCGCAACCCTACCCCTGGCATCCACCC
>NZ_JBRCEP010000031.1:0-7594 GCF_053491055.1 Gloeomargarita sp. | reverse complement strand
GTTTGAAGCCCTTGCTGAACAGTTTGAGGCCGCCTGGAAGAAACTGCGTGGCCAGGACAAACTTACCCCCAGCAACATTCAAGAAGCCCTGAAAGTCGTCCGCCGCGCCCTGCTGGATGCGGATGTGAATGTGCAGGTCGTACGGGAATTCATCCAGGAGGTGGAACGGCGGGCCATGCCATGGCGACGCAGTTGGGTCACCGGTTGGTGCCACCTGTACCGGCGCTACAGGCCTTGGCAGGGGTGAGTTTGCCCCAGGTGCGGCTGAAATGGTTGGGGGCGGGGTTGTCGCGGGTGGGTCAGAACCAGCGGGAACAGCAGGGCGCTTTGCTCATTACCCATTGGGGCCTCAGCGGCCCGGTTGTCCTGCGGTTGGCCCGTTTTTTGCACGCATGCCAGTACCAAGGGCAACTCCAGGTGGATTGGTTGCCAGAGTGGGGGCGGCAAACCTTGTATGAACGGTGTCAGGCGTTGCGCACCCAGGTGGCGGCGAAAACTCTGGGGAATTATCGCCCGGTGCGGGAACTGCCCCACGGTTATGGCATTACCTGCTTGCCGGCGCCCAGATTCCCCAGCAACGGCGGTGGGGAGAACTTTCCAGGCGGGAGTTGGAACAATTGCTCGGGCAAATGACGGCGAAGGTGCATCCGGTCATGGGTAGAGGGATGTTCAAAGAGGAATTTGTCACCTGTGGGGGGGTGCCCTGGAGCGAGGTGGATAGCCGCACCCTGCAAAGCCGGCTGTGTCCGGGGTTGTATCCGGCCGGGGAGGTGCTGGATATGGACGGCCTGACGGGGGGATTTAATCTCCAGACGGCCTGGACCACCGGTTGGATTGCCGGGCAGGCGTTGGGAGCCATGGATGAAGATGCCTAAGCCAGTGCCCGCTGCTCCCTATCTATCCCCTTGGCTGACGGGAGCCGCCTATTACCTGGGGAAATATCTGCTGTTGCCTTTGTATTTTGGGAATATCACCGTCATCGGCCAGGAGCGGATTCCGTCGGAAGGGGCGTTGCTGGTGACCCCCACCCATCGTTCCCGGTGGGATGCGGTGTTGGTGCCCCATAGCGTGGGCTGGCTGGTGTCCGGGCGGCATTTGTATTTCATGGTGGCGGCGGAGGAGGTGCGGGGATTCCAGGGCTGGTGGATTCGGCGGTTGGGGGGCTTTCCGGTGCAGCGAGAGAAACCGGGACGGGAGGCCTTGACCCAGGCGGTCACCTTGCTCAGCCAGGGCAATAGTTTGGTCATGTTCCCGGAGGGCAAAATTTCCCGCGACGGCACGCTGTTACCCCTGAAACCGGGGCCGGTCCATCTGGCGTTGCAGGCGGTACAACAAAACCCGGAATTGGTGTTGCATCTTTTGCCTGTCTATTTGCGCTACAGCCATCCCTACCAACCCTGGCGCACCCAGGTTGCCATCCACATTGGTGACCCTTTGCGGGTGCTGCCGCCTACCAACCAGCCCCTGCGCCAGGCGACTTTGGCGTTAACGGCGACGCTCCGGGAATCCCTGCTGGCTTTGGGTGAGCGCCTGCACCACCTGTGCTAACCCCAGCGCATGGGAGGCTTTGACCAACACCCGGTCCCCTGCTCGCAGATAGGTTTGCAAATGGGCAATGATGGCTTCCCGGTCGGGCAGGATTTCCGTAGGAACGGGTTTCGCGGCTGCCGCCAGGGGATAGATTTCCGGGTCCTCCAGCAGGATGAGGGCGTCATAATGTAGGTCCCGAATCACCTGGCCAACCTGGGCGTGCAATGCGGCGGAATGTTCCCCCAATTCCCGCATGGCGCCCAGCACAGCGATGTGGCGCTGGCCGGGGGTTTGCTTCAGGGTGTGCAAGGTGGCGCAAACCGCTTCCGGGCTGGCGTTGTAGGTTTCATCGAGCAGGAGAATGTCCGGGGCAATCTGCCACCAGCGACTCCGCCCCTCCGGCAAATCCAAAAATAGGGGTTGGGTCGGCCAGGGCACTCCCAGGGTTTGGGCCACAGTCAGGGCTGCCAAAAAATTCAGGGCATTGTGTTCGCCAGGCAGGGGCAACGGGGCGCGCCAATCCCCCACAATTAACTCCGACTCGGTAAGCTGCCCCTGCACATCCCCCTGGCGCCACCCGTAGGTACACGTCGCCCCTTCCCACACCGCGCTGGCCGTCTGATGCAACAATTCATTCTCCCGCCAGTAAATGGCTGTGCCCTGGGGGTCAAGATGGGCAAACAGTTCACATTTGGCCTGGGCAATGGCTTCGCGGGAACCCAAGCGGCCAATGTGCGCCGTCCCCACCGTGGTAATCACCCCCACATTGGGCTGGGCGATCTGCGCCAGGCGGGCAATTTCCCCCCGTCCCCGCATCCCCATTTCCACCACCACATAATCGTATTCCCGACCCAGTTGCAACAGGGTTTTGGGAACGCCAATGTCGTTGTTTTCGTTGGCAGCCGTTTTCAAGACCCGCCCCTGGGTAGATAGCACCGCAGCAATCAATTCCTTGGTCGTGGTTTTGCCCGCCGAACCCGTAACGGCAATCACCGGAATTGCAAATCGCCTGCGCCACCAGGCCGCCAGGGTTTGGTAAGCCGTGAGCGTATCGGGCACCAACAGGAGGGGCATATCCGGAGAAAACAGCTCTGGCCGATGGATCAGGGCCGCCACCGCCCCTTGCGCCAACGCCTGCGGGATAAATGCATGCCCGTCCCACCGCTCCCCGACCAAGGCGACAAACACTTCCCCCGCCCGCACCTGACGGCTATCGGTGGTGATCCCCGTAACCACGCCGCTGAGGGGTTGGCTTGGAGTCGCCCCCAGGATAGAAATTAATTGTTCCAGCCGCACCAAAGGGCGTGCCCTCAATCGTTCTTTCCGATTCTACACGTCTTCCTCCGCTTGCATACGATAAACCCGTACCAATTCGTGAATGGCAAAGTTGAGGACTTCCACCAGAGATTCCGGCGGCAGCAAGTCGCAAATCCGACGAATTTCCCCCATCACCGCCTCCCGGTCCATCGGGGGTGGGTCATTCTGACCCTGCATTGACGGCTCGTTCACAGTCTTCATACGGGCAGAGCACAATGGGGAGGAAATCACAAAAATCGTAGCGGGTGGACAATACCCCCGTGTTCGTCCTGTTCATGGTTGGTTACTCCACTGTGGTCAAGGGAAAGAAAAACAATTCTCCGTAGTCTTACTCTAATGGTTGTCATTCACTGGAGGGTCAAGGCTGCTGTTTATAAAACATCTTTATAGAAATTTCCGCATATTTACGGATGAATTTTTTTGCTTCATCAGGATAAGGCCGAGATGGCCGGCCTTGATACCCCTCAGTGAATGTACGGATACCCGGCCACCCGTCCCCCTCCCCTGCAACCGCCGTTCTCAGAAACTTTACAAAATTTATTGATCATTCTGTGAAATTAGGTTAAGCTAGCGGAGCAGGGGGGGGAGGTTTGCGTTATTGTTGCGAGAATCTCACACTGTAGCAAAGGGGAGGGACAGGGATGGTGTTGGGACGTGACCCACGGTTGATTCAGTTTTTGCAGGAGGAGTTGGCGGTGTCGGCGGCCTCGATTGAGATGGCGATGCGGCGCGAGGATTCGGGCCAAGGGCCGCTGCCGATGGTGCTGTGGCGTTATGGGTTAATTAGCTTGGACCAATTGGACCGGGTATTTGCCTGGTTGGAGCGGGTGGATGCGGCGAATTAACGTAAGTTAGCGTTGCTGTAAAAAAGCTATAAAAAAACTGTGTGGCACTGGGTCAAGGTAGGGGGTAAAAAGCAAAGGTTAAAGAAAGCTGTTTTAGGGTTCTCCTGCGACCTGTTGCAATATCTGGGCGCAGCGGCTGATCATGGTTTGCGGCTGAAATTGGGTTAGGAATTGCCGGGCGTTTTGGGCATAGGATTTCCCCAGTTCCGGGTGCTGTCGCATTTCTTGAATTGCTGCCCGTAGGAGGGTTGGGGCATGGGGTGGAAGCAATCGCCCGGTGATGCCATCTTGGACCAGTTCGGGCGTGCCGCCTACCTGCGTGGCAATCACGGGAACCCCCATCGCCATCGCTTCCAAAACACTATGGGGCAGACCTTCGTAACTGGAATTGAGGACAAACAGGTCGCTGGTTTGTAGCAACGCCAGGAGTTCAGCGGTCGTTTTTGGGCCGGTAAAATGGACGCGTTCTGCTAATTGCAACGCCCGCACCTGCTGTTCTAAGACCTGGCGTTGGCAACCATCCCCCACAATCAGCAACCCCACATCCGGCAAAGGGGCAATGGCCGTAATGATTTCGTCAATGTGTTTCCAAGGAACCAAGCGGCCTGTGGTGATAATCCGATAGTTGGTTGTTAATGGGTTGGTGATTTTGGGGATGGGGGAAGGTAATTCAATCGCGTTATAAATGACGTGAATGTGCTCAGGAGGTACGCCCCAACCCTGCACGATTTGGGCGAGGTAGTGGCTGGGGACAATTATTTTGCGGGCTTGGCGAATGGCCTGATTTCTCCAGGTGCGAAATAGACGGATGCGGATGTCGGCGCTGGGGGCTTGAAACGCCTCTAGATTTGCTTTTGTCCACCCCCGGCGCACCGCCCGTTCCCAGGTGCTATCCCCAACAATTTTGGCCACCCAAGGTTTCCCCAACCGCCGACACACCTGCGCCACTTCCCACACCAAACCGTTGGCATAGACCACATCTGCCGCCTTAAGGTAGGGCGTTAATTTCTGTTGGTAATACACACTCCGCCAGGCCCAAAAAACACGGCGGTTGAGCCGCACGACCGGAAATGGATAGGGCATGTCTTGCGTCTGTTCCCAGGCGAGATGGTGGGGTTCGCTGCTGGTGATCACCGTCACCTGATGCCCCATCGCCTGCAAACCGCGCGCGACCACCGGCACATAGGTGGCCGGCCCCCCCACATCCGGCGGAAAAATACCCGTGACCATGGCAATACGCATCTTTGGGAATGGGTAACGTGCGGCCAAGGCGGCATCAACTGCGCAGCGTCACCCCGTAGTGGTGGACAAGCGCCTGCCGCACCTGGTTGTGCACCGTTTCTACCTCCGCTTCGGTTAGGGTGCGATCCGCCGCCCGATAAATTAACCGAAACGCCAAACTGCGCTGTCCGGCAGGAACACCCTCACCGCGATATTCATCAAACACAAACACCTGCTGCAACAGCGGTTCTCCCGCCGCCTGCATCACCCGCAGGAGGTCGGCCACCGGCAGGTTCTGGTCGGCAAACACAGCCAAATCCCGGTCACAGGCGGGATAGGGACTGTAGGGCCGGAACCGCGCCAGGGCATGTTGGGTCGCCGCCGCTGTCACCACTTCCATATCCATCAGCAGGACATACACCTGTTCGGGAATGTCCCGGCTCTGGCACAGTTGGGGATGGAGTTGGCCAAACAGACCCAGACGCCGTTCCCCCCAGTGCAAAACCGCCGTGCGCCCCGGATGAAAACGTGCATCCTCCCGGTAGGCTGTCCAGGTGGCGTTCAGGTGCAACCCCTGCAACAGCCCCTCGACCAACCCTTTGGCTTCGTACCAGGTCACCGGCTCCTTGCGTAACCAGTGCTCCCGACGACCGCCCCAGATGGCCCCCAACTGTTCAAACTCCCGTTCCTGACCGCCCTGGCGGACAAACACCCGCCCCAATTCAAACCCCCACAGCGGCCCATTGTTTTGCTGGATGTTGTAGCTAAATGCCTGCACCAAACCTTCCAACAAATCCGTTCGCAGCGCCCCGTATTCCGCCAACAGCGGGTTACTCAGATGAATATCCCCTGCCTTGACCAGGGAATAGTGCATTAACTCATGCAACCCATACCCCCGACACAGTTCCCGCACCCGCAACCGCACCTGTTCTGCCGGGGGATAGCCGCCCACCTGCCCTGTCCCTGGCAAGGTATTGGCGAAATGGTCGTAGCCCACCAACCGGGCAATTTCCTCAATCAGGTCAATTTCTTGCTCCACATCCCGCCGCCGATGGGGGGGGACCGTCACCCGCCAACCTTCCTGCGTAGGTTCCAGCCCAAACCCCAGGGCCTGCAAGGGCGCGACGATTTCCCCATCAGACAGGGGCCCGTTTGCCCCCTCCCCCAACACCTCCTGCACCCGCTGCCGCCGCAACGATACAACTTTGGGTGTCACATCCCGCCGGTCAAATTGGCCGATGCCCACCACTTTGGCCCCGGCCCATGCCTGCAACAACTGCACCGCCCGCCCCCAGGCCAGGGCCAAATCCGCCGCGTTGACCCCCCGCTCGTAGCGCGCCGAAGCCTCCGTGCGTAACCCCACCGACCGCGCCGACCGCCGCACCGTGGCCGGGTCAAAAATGGCCGCCTCCAGGAGAATCCGCCGGGTTTGCGCCGTCACCTCCGTCGCCGCCCCCCCCATCACCCCTGCCAAGGCCACCGGTTCATCCTGCGCCGTAATCACCAGGGTTTGCGGTGTCAGGGTACGCACCTGGTCATCCAACGTCCGCAGCGACTCCCCCGCCCGCGCCAACCGCACCCCCAGGGTCAAGCCGTCCGTTCCCGCAGGCAGGCGGTCGGCATCAAAGGCATGGAGCGGCTGTCCCCACTCCAACAGAACGTAGTTGGTAATATCCACCACGTTGTTGAGCGACCGGATGCCCGCCTGCTCCAAGCGCTGCCGCAACCAAGGGGGCGACGGGGCAATCTGGACTTCCCGGAATTCCGTGCCCCAATACACCGGGCACAGCAGCGGGTCGGCAATGTCAATCCTGACCGTCGGCGGGGGCAATGGGGGTGGCGCAAAAACCGGCAAACGCACCGCCAGCCCGAACAAAGCCGCCACTTCCCGCGCCATCCCCACCATACTCAAGGCATCGGCCCGGTTGGCCGTCGAAGCCACCTCCAGAATCACATCGTCTAACCCCAGCAAAGGCCGCACATCCTGCCCTGGTTGCAATTCCGGGTCAGAAAAAATGTGAATGCCCGGCGAAGTTTTGGCCAAACCCAACTCCGCCAGCGAACAGATCATCCCGTGCGACGTCACCCCCCGTTTCTCTACCGGGAGAATGTGCAGGTCAATACAAGGTAAATACGTACCTACCAGCGCCACCGGCACCAAAGCTTCCGCCCGCACATTGGCCGCCCCACACACAATCGTCAGGGGTTCTCCCTGCCCCACGTCCACCTGACAGACGCTCAGCTTATCCGCCTGGGGATGGGGCTGCCGTGACAGAACCCGTCCCACCACCACCCCTGCGGCCCAGGTGCGTCGGTCCTCGATGGCCTCCACTTCAAACCCCGCCAGCGTCAGCCGTTCGGCCAACTGTTCAACCGTCAGCTCCGCCGGTAGGGCAACCAATTCTCGCAGCCAATTCAGGGAAACCCGCATGGGCACCGTCCCAATCGCCACTGTTCATTATAAAGGTGCACCGCTCCGAAAGACTTACACAACGCTGAACAAAAGCGGACTTTCGTTCAACTTGTTGCTTCCTTCCTGATTCAACGATTCATGCCTAGTCGGCGAACCAACCCCGGCAGAGGAATCTCCACAGGCGTGACTTCCCCTGGAGCTCAGGGTAGTTTGATACCATTTCACCAGGTTGAGGGAGGCATTCAAGTCGCGGTCTATCCCCTCTAAA
>NZ_JBRCEP010000030.1:0-15072 GCF_053491055.1 Gloeomargarita sp. | reverse complement strand
GTTTGAAGCCCTTGCTGAACAGTTTGAGGCCGCCTGGAAGAAACTGCGTGGCCAGGACAAACTTACCCCCAGCAACATTCAAGAAGCCCTGAAAGTCGTCCGCCGCGCCCTGCTGGATGCGGATGTGAATGTGCAGGTCGTGCGGGAATTCATCCAGGAGGTGGAACGGCGGGCCATCGGCAAAGAAGTCTTAGCCGGGGTGCGCCCTGACCAGCAATTTATCAAGGTGGTTTATGACGAATTGGTGCAGGTCATGGGGACGGAAGCGGCGCCTCTGGTAGAAGCCCCCAGTCCCCCCACCATCATTCTCATGGCCGGTCTGCAAGGGACCGGCAAAACCACTGCCGCTGCCAAACTGGCTTTGTACTTAAAAAAACAGGATAAAAAACCCCTGCTGGTGGCGACGGATATTTACCGCCCGGCGGCTATCGAGCAACTGCAGACCCTGGGGCGGCAGATTGATGTGCCGGTGTTTGCCCTGGGAACAGAGGTCAATCCGGTAACGATTGCGGAAGCAGGGGTGGCCCACGCCCGCACCGCCGGCTACGACTGGGTGATTGTGGATACGGCAGGCCGCCTGCAGATTGACCAGGCCATGATGGCGGAATTGGCGCAGATCAAGGCTGCAATTCAGCCCCAGGAAGTCCTGCTGGTGGTGGATGCCATGACCGGCCAGGAGGCGGCCAACCTGACCCGCACGTTCCACGAGCAAATCGGCATCACGGGCGCCATTTTGACCAAGATGGATGGGGATGCCCGCGGCGGCGCTGCCCTATCGGTGCGCCAGGTTTCCGGCCAACCCATCAAATTCATCGGCACGGGGGAAAAAGTCGAAGCCCTGCAACCCTTTTATCCTGAGCGCATGGCCTCCCGGATTTTGGGGATGGGGGACGTGCTGACTTTGGTGGAAAAAGCCCAGGAAGCGGTGGATTTGGCCGATGCCCAAAGGATGCAGGAAAAAATCCTCCAGGCGCAATTTGATTTCAATGATTTTTTGCAGCAGTTGCGGTTGTTAAAAAAT
Source organism: Gloeomargarita sp. (assembly GCF_053491055.1). Lineage (NCBI taxonomy): Bacteria > Bacillati > Cyanobacteriota > Cyanophyceae > Gloeomargaritales > Gloeomargaritaceae > Gloeomargarita > Gloeomargarita sp. The sequence continues at coordinate 14,051 of NZ_JBRCEP010000030.1, read as the reverse complement.
ATGGGTTCCCTGGCGGGGTTTATGAAATTGCTCCCTGGGATGCACCACCTCAAAGCCGAGCAGTTGCAACAGGCGGAAAAGCAATTAAAACGGGCAGAGGCCATGATCAATTCCATGACCCCGACCGAGCGCCAACAACCCGATCTTTTGGCCAGTAGCCCTTCTCGGCGTCGCCGGATTGCCAAAGGGTCGGGCCATACGGAAGCAGAGGTGCAAAAACTGGTGCAGGATTTCCAGCAGATGCGTACCCTCATGCAGCGGATGAGTCTTGGGGGGCTACCCAACCTAGCGGGGATGGGAACCGGGCGCGCCGCCCGCCGGAAACAACCAGCCAAAAAACGCAAGGGGTTTGGGCAACTCTAGCGGCCCCTCCCGGACAATCTTAAAAATACCTAGAGATTCGCCCGGCTCCGACAAACCCCTGTGCTACAACCAGTAATACCTGGGGAAGGGCGTGACCCGCTTTCCGGGTTCATCGTTACTAACTGCGCAACAGCAATGAAACAAATACCTGCCTCCATTTGGACCCTCACCGTTGGGGTTGTGGTGACCCTTATTGCCCTGTGGGCAGGCCGACAAAACATTTTTTTCCCTGAGCAAGCCTCGGCACAGGCGCCTCTGGTGGATAACTTTTTTAACCTCATGTTTATGATTGCCGTTGCCTTGTTTTTGCTGGTAGCGGGGACGGTGCTGTTTTTTGCCATATATTTTCGCCAACGTCCTGGGGATGAGGGGGATGGCATACCGCTGGAGGGGAGTTTTGCCCTAGAGGCCTATTGGACATTGGTTCCGGCGGTGATCGTGATTTTTCTGGGGGTTTACAGTGTGCAGGTATTTGCGCAAATGGGCGGGTTTGCCACAGGTGGTGGGGGGGGCAACCATTTACTGATGAGTCATCACAGGCACCACCACACCCAATTGGTCAGCCATGGCAGGGACGCAGAGGCCCCGGAATCTCAGGCCAAATACGGATTAGGCGGGACGGAACCGGCGGATGTGACGGTCACCGTAACCGGGATGCAATACGCCTGGATTTTTAATTATCCTGAGGGAATTGTGTCGGGGGAATTGCATATTCCGGTGAACAAAACGGTGCAATTGAACATTAAAGCTGCCGATGTGATTCACTCGTTTTGGGTACCCCAGTTTCGCCTCAAACAGGATGCGATCCCCGGCCATACTACGGAATTGCGGTTTACGGCGACCAAAGTTGGAGCGTACCCCATCGTCTGTGCGGAATTGTGTGGCGCTTATCATGGGGCAATGCGGACACAGGTGTACGTTCACACCCAGGAGGAATACGAACAGTGGTTAGCGGCCAATCAAGTGGCCCAAAATTCGGATTTATCTGAGGCAGTTGCCGTGCAGACAGACCAGATGAATTAACTCGAAGGGAGGAAGGATATGGCACAGGCGCAGATTCCCGTTTCCGGTGAATACCCTATCGGTCAGGAGCAGCATCCCGCTCCCTGGAAGTGGTATGACTATTTCACGTTCAACGTGGATCACAAAGTCATTGGCATCCAGTATTTGGTATTTTCATTTGTGTTTTATTTGATTGGTGGGTTGATGGCGGTGGTGATGCGGACGGAACTTTACACCCCGGATGCAGACCTGCTCGACCCGAATTTATACAATGCTCTGCTAACCAATCACGGCACCATTATGATTTTTGGTTGGGTTGTCCCGGCGGCGATTGGTGGGTTTGGCAATTTTCTGGTGCCTTTGATGATCGGGGCGCGGGATATGGCGTTTCCCCGCTTAAATGCGCTGGCCTTTTGGATGTTACCCCCGGCGGGTTTGTTGTTGCTGGGCAGTTTTTTGTTTGGGGGGGCGCAGTCCGGTTGGACGGCCTATCCCCCCTTGAGCTTGATCACGGCCAATACGGCCCAGTCCATGTGGTGTTTGAGCATCATTTTGGCGGGGACTTCTTCGATTTTGGGGTCGGTGAATTTTATCGTCACGATGGTCAAAATGCGGGTGCCGAGTATGCCCTGGGACAAGATGCCGCTGTTTTGTTGGGCGATGCTGGCGACCTCAATTCTGGCTTTGCTCTCGACGCCTGTGCTGGCCGTTGGCTTAATTTTGCTGTTGTTTGATATTAATTTCGGCACGTCCTTTTTCAAACCCGACGCGGGCGGCAATGTGATTATTTACCAGCATTTATTCTGGTTTTATTCTCACCCGGCGGTGTATTTGATGATTTTGCCCATTTTTGGGATCATGTCGGAGGTCATTCCGGTACATAGCCGCAAACCCATCTTTGGTTATAAGGCCATTGTGGGTTCGAGTTTGGTAATTTGCATGGTGGGTTTGTTTGTGTGGGTACACCATATGTTTACCAGCGGCACGCCCCCGTGGATGCGGATGTTTTTTACGGTTTCGACGTTGATTGTGGCGGTGCCAACAGGGGTGAAAATTTTCAGTTGGATGGCAACGTTGTGGGGCGGTAAAATCCGCTATACCAGTGCCATGTTGTTTGCCCTGGGGCTGCTGATTATGTTTGTGATTGGGGGCTTGAGTGGGGTGACGCTGGGCACAGCGCCGGTGGATGTCCATATGCACGATACCTACTATGTGGTGGCCCATTTCCACTATGTGTTGTTTGGTGGTTCGGTGTTTGGGTTGTATGCGGGCATTTACCATTGGTTCCCGAAAATGACGGGTCGGATGCTGAATGAACGTCTGGGGAAGATTCATTTTGTGTTGACGTTGATTGGGGCGAATTTAACGTTTTTACCCATGCACATTTTGGGGACGCAGGGGATGCCCCGGCGGGTGGCAATGTACGACCCCCAATTTACCCAAATCAACCAAATTTGCACGATCGGGGCGTTTGTGCTGGCGTTTTCGGTGATTCCTTTTTTGGTGAATGTGATTTGGAGTTGGCGGTGGGGTGAAAAAGCCGGTGACAATCCCTGGCGGGCATTGACCTTGGAATGGACAACGGCTTCCCCGCCGATTATTGAAAATTGGCATCATTTGCCCGTAGTGACCCATGGCCCCTATGACTACGGTCGGGCCGGGCAGGGGAAAGCGGCTGTGACCACATCTGGTTCTTAGGAGGGTTGCGCGATGACGACAGCACCGACGCCGGAGTTGTTGCCGACAGGGGCAGGGGTTGCGGACGACCACGCCCACCACGATTACCGGGTATTTGGGTTGCTGACTTTTTTGGTGTCGGAATCGTTGATGTTTGGGGCGTTGTTTGCGGTCTTTTTGGTTTTTCGGGGGGAGTTTCCCCAATGGCCGCCGGAAGATACGGAGGTGGAGTTGTTGCTCCCTGCCATCAACACCCTGATTCTGGTTTCCAGTAGTTTTGTGATTCACTATGGCGATGTGGCAATCAAAAAGGGGAATGTGGCTGGCTTGCGAAAATGGTATGCGCTTACGGCTTTGATGGGGGCGATTTTTTTGGCGGGACAAGTCTATGAATATGCCACCTTGGGCTATGGGTTGACCACGAATGTCTTTGCCAATTGTTTCTATGTCATGACCGGGTTTCACGGGTTGCACGTGTTGGTGGGAATTGTGTTGATTTTGGGGGTGTTGTGGCGTTCGCGAATACCGGGGCATTACACAGCCCAAAAGCATGTGGGGGTGGCTATGGCAGAGATTTACTGGCACTTTGTGGATATTATTTGGGTTATGTTGTTTGTGTTGATTTATATCCTGGCTGTGGTGAATTGATACGGGTGGGGAATTGCTGCCACACGGTCTGGGGAGGGAAATGCTAAGATGGCCCTAGTTCAGGGTGCATCTATGAGCAGCAGCCGGATTGTGATTGTTGGGGGGGGATTTGGGGGGCTTTATACGGCGCTGAATCTCTGCCAGTTTCCCTGGACGGCGGCCAATCGCCCTGATATTGTTTTGCTCAGTAATGAACGGCATTTTTTGTTTTCGCCGCTGCTGTACGAATTGATTACGGGGGAGATGCAAAGTTGGGAGGTGGCGCCCCCTTATGAGGAATTGTTGGCGGAGACGCCGGTGCGGTTTCAGCAGGCCCAGGTGCGGGGGGTGGATTTGGCCCAGCGACGGGTGGATATGGGGGGCGAGAGCCTCACGGGGGATTACCTGGTGCTGGCGGTCGGGGGTGAAACGCAACGGCCACCGATTCCGGGGCTGCGGGAGTATGCTTACGAATTTCGGACGCTGGCGGATGCCGAACGGCTGCGGGAACGGCTGCGGCTGTTGCTGACCGGGACGGGCGTGGTGCGGGTGGTGATTGTGGGGGCGGGGCCGAGTGGGATTGAACTGGCCTGCAAACTGGCGGACCAATTGGGCAATCGGGGACGGGTGCGCCTGGTGGACCGGGGCATGGAAATTCTCAAAACCTTTTCTCCCTTTGCTCGCGAAACGGCCCAAAAGGCGCTGGAACGGCGGCGGGTCTGGCTGAATTTGGCGACGACGGTAACGGAAATTACGGCGCAGAGCATCACGCTGAATTACAAGGACCAGTTGGATGTGCTGCCGGTGGATGTGGTGGTCTGGACGGCGGGCACCTGTACGCCGGCGTGGGTTCGCGCCTTACCCACATCCCACGATGACCAGGGGCGGGTGGTCGTGCGTCCGACATTGCAATTGCCGGATTATCCGCAGGTGTTGGCCTTGGGGGATGTGGCGGCCTGTGTGGATGCGGATGGGCAGGCGATTCCCCGCACCGCCCAAGCGGCATTTCAGCAGGCAGACTATGCTGCCTGGAACCTGTGGGCCTTGATTACGGGGCGTTCCCTGTTGCCGTTTAGGTATGTTCACCTGGGGGAAATGCTGACTTTGGGGACGGAGGATGCGGCGTTGTCGGGGTTGGGGGTGCAATTGCAGGGGCCTTTGGCCTACGTGGTGCGGCGGTTGGTGTATTTGTGGCGATTGCCCACGCTCAAGCATCGGTTGCAGGTGGGGTGGCATTGGATGATAACGCCTTGGCTGGATTGGGTGACCCGCTGGACGGCCAGTCCGCCCCCTGTTGTTTGAGGGGGGTCCCTACCGGCGTATGCTACGCTGAACCTACCGAAGGAGGCCACCACGATGACCCGATTCCCATGGCTGCTGGGATTGAGTACCCTGGGTCTGACGCTCTCGCTGCCGGTTTTGGCGCAAACGGACGGAACTATCCCTGGGAATGGCCTGGTGCAGGTACTTACCCTGGCCTTTGTGGTTTTGTTTATTATCGTCGTGATTCTGGCGATTTTGAGCCAGATTATTTATATTTGCAATCCCAATGAAATCCTAATTTTTTCCGGGAGGGAACACCGGCTCAGGAGTGGGCAAAAGGTGGGGTATCGGGTGGTGTTTGGCGGGGCGGCGATCCGCATTCCCATTCTCGAAAGTGTGGAGCGCATGGATTTGACGACGATGCCCGTGCAGGTGGAGGTAAAAAATGCCTATTCTGCCGGTGGCATTCCCCTGCAAATCCAAGCGATTGCCAATATCAAAGTCTCAAGTGACCCGGCGATTGTCGGGAATGCCATTGAGCGGTTTTTGGGGCGCAAACGGGAAGAGATTGCGCGGGTTGCCAGGGAAACGCTGGAAGGAAATTTGCGGGGGGTGGTGGCGACTTTGACCCCAGAGCAGGTGAACGAGGACCGCCTGGAATTTGCTGACCGGATTTCCCGATACGTGGAGCGGGATTTGTCGAAATTGGGGTTGCAATTGGATACGCTGAAAATTCAAAGTGTTTCCGATGAAGTGGATTATCTCAATTCCATTGGGCGGCGACAAATTGCCAATATGATTCGGGATGCCCAAATTGCTGAATCGAACGCCCAACGGGAAGCGGAATCGGCAGAGGCTGAGAGTCGGCGCTTGGCGGAAGTTGCGCAAAAGGAAGCTCAGGCGGCGATTCAACAAAAGGAAAACGCACTCCGCAAAATGCAGGCGGAGTTGGAATTGCAGGCGCGGTCCGAGGAGGAACGCACAGAGGCAATGGCGCAGGAGGCGCGGGCGCGGGCCGAACAGGAGTTGCAGGCGGTGCGGGCGGAGTTGGAACGGTTGCGTCTGGAGGCGGATGTGGTGTTACCAGCCCAGGCGCAACGGCAGGCGCAGGAGTTGTTGGCGCGGGGGGAAGCGGCGCCCTTGGCGGCGGATGCGCGCGCGACCGCGGTGGTCACGGAGCTGCTCAATGAACTCTGGCAAACGTACGGTCAGGAGGCCGGTGCCATTTTGTTGCTGCAGCAATTGGAAACCTTGTTGGCCACCGCAGCGCAAGTGCCGCAGAAGTTGCACTTAGGACAGGTGCATGTGATCGACAGCGGCAGTGGCCGGGCGTTGGCGGCCTTGATGCGCGCCTACCCGGAAATGATTCAGCAGTTTTTGCACCAAGCAGAGCAAACCTTGGGGCTGACGCTTACCGCGACCCTACAAACGGCCGATCCAACCCAGCCTGCGGCGACAACGCCGAACAACCCGTCTTCTGGCGCAGCCGCGGCGGTTTAGTTAGCTCGCAGGGGTGTAGGGGTGGATAAGCCCCGCACGGTACCGGGATACAGCCACCCCCACGTAGTAGAATAGGGTTGGCCATACAAAACGGCGTTGCCGGAATCTGGTATGGCTACGCGGTGGGACATCCTGTGTCTGCAATACGCAGAGGGTTCTTGCAGAAGCTCCCCAAGGAAGCGTATTGAAGCCCGCTCTCTGTCTGTAGGACGTTAGCAAAGCGTGGCGTAGCCATGAGACGGGAGTATGTCACGTGTGCAAACTGCCAGACCGCGCCAATCCCAGGGCCACCACCAGCAGCAGACAGACCACAAACGTTGCCCCCAAAAGCAGCAGGGCGAACAATTCCCCCGCTGACAGCGGGCGGTCTGTCGGGTCGAGAGAGGCGGCGGACCTCGGAGGTTGGTGGCGGGGTAGGGTTGGCCGGGGCGGCAGGGTGCTTTGCCACAACTGTTGGTCGTAGATTGCCCGTTGCTGGGGGGAAATCAGCACGGTGTAGGCCGTATTGATTTGATGGAACTTTTCCTGAGCCACCGCCAGCGGCAAACGGGTGGTATCGGGGTGATAGCGTTTACTCAATTCCCGGTAGGCCCGGCGAATAGTCTCCCCATCCGCAAAACGCGACACTCCCAGAATTTCGTAGTAGGTTGGTTTGGACACACCCACCATCGGCATTGCCACACATCACCTTGACGCACTCGTTTTCTAATCTATTGCATCCCAGGGGTAGGTGTGGGTCAATATAGAAGAGACAACTGCCAGCGGGGGAACCCATGACCACACCTGAATACGAAGAATTGCTGGCCGAGAGCAGCCAAATCAAAGGAGCGATGGCCCTGCTGAAATGCTACCGTTCCTACCTGGAACTGCTCCCCAGTATGCGCCGCCAGGAAGAGAGCCTGATTACCGTCGTGTTGCCCCTGGTGCGGCAGCAAGGCCAGTTGGTGCAATTACCCTGTGAATTGGCCCTGCTCCCTTGCGACCCCACTTGGCGGGTGAAGACCAACCAAGAAATTTTGGTGTTTATCCACCGGCAGGGGGAAGACTTTTCCCAACTCCTGCAACGCTGGCGGCAGACCCAAATCATCCTCGGCCAACCCTACGAATGGGTCATGCCCCCCCACCACCGCCAGGTATATAACGAAGGGGCAGAGCGCATCTATCCCCTGTTCATCCTCTGGCCGAGTAGCCCCCAGCGCATTCGCCACGGCCTGCAAGGGGCAGGGTTGCCGGTGGTGACCTATGCCAGTGCCACCTCGCGCAAACCCGCCGATGACCAGCCCGACCCGGTTCCCGATGGTGACCCGGTGTGATTTTTTTGCTACCATAGAAAACTGTTTGTTTCGTTAGTACCCATCTGGCCGCTACGGGTGTTCGTGCCGAACCCAACCAGATGGTCTGAACCCGTAGGAGTGGTTATGGCTATTTCCCTTGCCCAACTGTTGGAAGCGGGGGTGCATTTTGGGCACCAGGCGCGCCGCTGGAACCCCAAAATGGCTCCCTACATTTACGCCGAACGCAACGGGGTGCATATTATTGATCTGGTGCAGACGGCCAGTTTGCTCAACGAAGCCTACGAGTATATGCGCCGGGCGGCGGAGGCCAACAAGAAGTTTTTGTTTGTGGGGACCAAACGGCAGGCGGCGGGCATTGTGGCGCAAGAGGCGATGCGCTGCGATGCCTACTACGTGAACCAGCGCTGGTTGGGGGGGATGCTCACCAACTGGACGACCATCAAATCGCGGGTGGAACGGCTCAAGGAACTGGAGCGGCGGGAGGAAACAGGCGCATTTGACCGGTTGCCCAAAAAGGAAGCGGCCACCTTGCGGCGGGAACTGGAGCGGCTGCGTAAGTACCTGGGGGGTATCAAGATGATGCGGCGGCTGCCGGATGTGGTGGTGATCATTGACCAGAAACGGGAATACAATGCGGTGCAAGAATGTTTGAAATTGAATATTCCCATTGTTTCCCTCCTGGATACCAACTGTGACCCGGATGTAGTGGACGTACCGATTCCTGCCAATGACGATGCGATTCGTTCGATTAAGCTGATTCTGGGTTATTTGGTGGATGCCATTTGTGAGGGCAAACATGGGCAGGCCGAAGGGAGCGACCTGGAGGAGGAAGAGGAGATAGAGCCAGTGGTCGCCGAGAGCGAGGAATTGCTCCCGGAAGAGGAGGAGGAAGACATCCCCGACGAATCGGAATCCTGAAGAGGCTACAATAGGGGCAGTCACGCAGGAGTAGTTATGGCCGAAGTTTCCGCCCAATTGGTCAAAACCCTCCGGGAAAAAACCGGCGCGGGGATGTTGGACTGTAAAAAAGCCCTGGAGCAGACGGGGGGTGACTTGGAAAAGGCCATCGAGTTTTTGCGGCAAAAAGGTCTCGCTTCGGCGGAGAAAAAGGCCGGTCGCAGCACGATGGAGGGGTTAATTTACAGCTACATCCATACAGGCGGCAAGCTGGGGGTGTTGTTGGAAATTAACTGCGAAACGGATTTTGTGGCCAGGGGCGAGGATTTTCGGAATCTGGCGCACAATATCGCCCTGCAAATTGCCGCGACGGAAAATGTGGAGTATGTGGATATGAGTGAAATTCCGGCGGCGGTCAGGGAGCGGGAACGGGCGATTGAGATGGGTCGGGAGGACCTGGCCAAAAAGCCGGAAGCGGTGCGGGAAAAAATTGTCCAAGGTCGTCTGGAGAAGTTGTTTAAGGAGCGGTGTTTGTTGGATCAGCCCTACATCAAGGACCCGAATATGACGGTGGGGGATTTGATCAAGCAGACGATTGCCAAGGTGGGGGAAAATATCCGGGTGCGGCGCTTTACCCGCTATCGGTTGGGGGAAGAGTTGGCGCCCCCTGCGTCGGCGACGGAAACGGCCACGGCGCCGACCACCTCAGAGCCGGTTGCGGAGTCGCCCGTCGGTGAACCACCCGCAGAGGCAGCGGCAGCAGAACCGGCTGGGGAGTCCTCCAAAGCCAGCAAGTCCCGCACCAAGAAAAAGTAGGGTGCTTACCCCGGAGCAGTACCGTCAGAAGATGCAGCAACGCCAGCGGGCGCAAGCGGAATACCTGGCCCAGTGCCGGGAAAAGGGGTTGGTTATTGTATATACGGGGGAGGGCAAGGGCAAAACCACGGCGGCCTTGGGGATGGTGTTGCGTTCCCTGGGGCACGGGTATCGGGTGGCGGTGGTGCAGTTTATGAAGGGGGCCTGGTGTCCGGCGGAGCGGCGGGTGTTGGCGCATTGGTCGGACCAGTTGGTTTGGCACGCCCTGGGGGAGGGGTTTACCTGGGAGACCCAAGACCGGGAGCGGGACCGGCAGTGTGCGGAACAGGCGTGGGCGGTAGCCTGTCGTTATCTGCACAATCCCGACTATTACCTCACGGTGTTGGATGAGGTGAATGTGGCGCTGAAGTTGGGTTATTTGGCGGTGGACCGGGTGTTGCGGGATTTGGCTGCCAAACCGCCCCAGACGCATGTGGTGTTGACGGGGCGGGGTGCGCCCCCGGCGTTGCTTGAGGTGGCGGATTTGGTGACGGAAATGACCCTGCGGAAGCATCCCTTTCGCTCCCAGGGGATTCGGGCGCAGGCGGGGATTGAGTATTAGGGGGAGGTATGGGTAAAGGCGCCCCGTCCCGTTGGCGGCAATGGCTGAAGTGGTTGCGGCCAGGGTTGTTGGTCAAACGCTGGTTGGTGGTGACGTTTATCGGGACGGTGTTGGTGGTGTTGGGGTTGTCCATTTCCCTGCGGCTGACGCCGGTCAACAGTTTGTTGCAGCTGGTGGAGGGTTTCTTGCGCACGTTGGCTGCAATCATTCCCAGCCATATTTCCGGGCCTTTGGCGATTCTCACGGGAATTGGGTTGATTATTTGGAGCCAGACCCGTTCGGTCGGCAGTTTGACCGAGGTGCTGCGTCCGGCCGGGGATCAGGCGCTGGTGGATGTGATCATTGCCCAACGGCAGCGCGACCGGGGGCCGAAAATTGTGGCGCTGGGAGGTGGCACGGGGTTGTCTCGGCTGCTGCGGGGGCTAAAGCACTACAGCAGCAATATCACGGCGATTGTCACGGTGGCCGATGATGGCGGGTCGTCGGGGCGGTTGCGGCGGGAGGTGGGGGTACTGCCGCCGGGGGATATTCGCAACTGTCTGGCGGCGCTGGCGCGGGAAGAGCAACTGCTTACCGAGTTGTTTCAGTATCGGTTTGAGGCGGGAGAGGGCCTCAGCGGCCACAGTTTTGGGAATTTGTACCTGACGGCGTTGACCGCCATTACGGGCAATTTGGAACAGGCGATTGCAGCCAGTTCGCGGGTGTTGGCGGTGCGGGGGCAGGTGTTACCGGCGACGATGGCGGATGTGCATTTGTGGGCGGATTTGGCCGATGGGCGGCGGATCGAGGGGGAATCACAAATTCCCAAGGCCAGGGGGCAAATTGTCCGTATTGGCTGTACCCCTCCCAATCCCCCGGCCCTACCCAGGGCGATTGAGGCGATTGCGGAAGCGGATTTGATTTTGGTGGGGCCGGGCAGCCTCTATACCAGTGTGATTCCCAACCTGTTGGTGCCGGAGATTACCGAGGCGATTGCCCGGGCGAGGGTTCCCCGGATTTACATTTGCAATGCCATGACCGAGCCGGGGGAAACGGAGGGCTATCGGGTGTCGGACCACCTGCGGGCGATTGAGCGGGTAACGGGGCAACGCATTTTTGACGTGGTGTTGGTGCAAAAGTATCCGCCTTCGCCCCAGGCGCTGCAGCACTATGCCCAGGTGGGGGCGGCGTTTGTGGAATTGGACCGGGAGACGGTGCTGAAAATGGGGTATCGGCTGCTGCTGGCGGATGTGATCCAGGAAGACCCCGAACGCTTGCGGGTGCAACACGATTCCCAACGGTTGGCGCATGTCCTGATGCGGTGGTATCGGCGGGTGCAGGCGTGGTGGTAGATTTGCCCGATGCGGCGGCAACGGTGGCTTTGGGGCAGGCCCTGGCTGCCATCTTGCCCCCTGGTGCGACGCTTTTGTTGCAAGGGGATTTAGGCAGCGGCAAAACGACGCTGGTGCAGGGAATTGCTTTGGGGTTGGGGATTATGGAACCGGTGACCAGTCCCACCTTTACCTTGGTTCAGGAGTATCCCGAAGGGCGCATCCCCCTGTACCACCTGGATTTGTACCGTTTGACCCCGGCGGAAGTTGCCCAACTCCACCCGGAAATCTATTGGCAGGAGTTTCCCCCCGGCATTGTGGCGATTGAATGGCCGGAGCGGTTGCCGACGTGGCCAGCGACCTACGTGCATCTGGCGTGGGAATGGTTGGGTGTCGGGCGGCGGGTGCAACTTACGGCCCAAGGGACGGCAGCCCAAAGCTGGCTGGCCGGATGGCATTTTGGGCAGGCAGGCCACCCCTTGCCCTAGCATGGGAATTGCGGTTGTTTCCAGCTCATTTGTTTTACCGTTTCCCATGAATTCTGACAACTCCAAACCTGGCTATGCCCTTGCACCGCTTCTGACCCCTGGGTGGTGGCAAACGCCAAAACGCGCCCTCAGCCTGTGGTGGCGGAGTTTGGTGCAGGTCGTAGCTGATTTGCGCCTGGCGATTGCGTTGCTGCTTGCCATTGCCCTGGCGAGTGTGGCCGGTACGGTCATCGCGCAGGGGGAGTCGCCGGAATTTTATCAAAAAAATTACCCAGAACACCCGGCGTTGTTTGGCTTTTTAACTTGGCGTATCATCACGCAACTGGGCCTCGACCATGTATATCAAACCTGGTGGTATTTGAGTTTATTAATTTTGTTTGGGGCCAGTTTGATGGCCTGTACTTCCCTGCGGCAGTGGCCTGCTTTACGGGTTGCCCATCGTTGGCATTATCAGGTACGCCCAGAGCCAATTTTGCGCTTGAATTTTAGTCAAGTTTGCCCTGATGTTTCTATTGCCCAATTGGCTGTTGTATTGCGCCAAAAAGGCTATTGGGTCGCCCTGGAAAACGACAAACTTTATGCCCGCAAAGGGTTGGCGGGCAAGGTGGGGCCAATTGTTGTCCATGCCAGTTTGGTGTTAATCTTGCTCGGTGGTTTGGTGGGGTCGCTCACGGGTTTTGTGGTGCAGGAAATGGTGCCCAGCGGTCAGGATTTTCGGCTCCAGCGGGTGGTTCAGGCGGGGGCCTGGGTGCGGCAATTGCCCCAGGTGCAAGGGCGGGTGCATCGGTTTTGGATTGATTACACCCCTAGTGGTGACATTGACCAGTTCTACACCGATTTGGGTGTGCTGAATGCGAATGGGGAAGAACTCATTCGCCAAACCATTCATGTAAATGCACCCTTGCGCTGGCGGGGTTTGACTTTTTATCAAACCAGTTGGGGAATTCACGGGGTGCGTTTGCGGTTCAACCAAAGTCCGATTTTGGAGCTGCCCGTTGCCCCTTTTACCGCCGAAAATGGCCGCCGTCTCTGGGGAACTTGGTTGCCGCTCAAACCCGATTTAAGCGAGGGGGTCTCCCTGGTGATTCCCGATTTACAAGGCCTATTTTTGCTCTATGACCAGCAGGGAAAACTACTGACTACGGGTCGGGTGGGTATGTCTGTGCCACTTGGCAATGTGAATTTAGTAGTGACAGAAATTATTGGGAGTACGGGGTTACAAATTAAAGCCGATCCGGGTGTCCCCATTGTGTATGCAGGCTTTGCCGGTTTGATGGTGGGGGTTTTCCTCAGCTATATTTCTCACAGTCAAATTTGGGGTTTACAGATTGATAACCAGCTCTATGTCGGGGGCAAAACCAATCGAGCGCAGGTCAGTTTTGCACGGGAATTTGGCGATATGATGCAACAATTACAACAATTATCAGCAGCAACCAAGGTTTAGGCTGCAGCCCCTTAAATCATGAAATAAATAAGCATACAAAGGTTGACATGCTATGGGTCGCTGGGCGTAGCCCCACAATGGCGTAGCCATGAATCTTCAGGCGACAACCTTAACCTACCTAGCTATAAAAATGAGGGAACCCTCGTTGAAACTCGATTCTTACAGGATTGCCCAATTCAGGGTTGCCGCCAAGAGATATGCAATTCGCCTTGATAACTGATGAAATCTCTGGTGTCGTCGGCGTTTTGATAATCCCAATTTCGATTCAGCAACGTCCACAATTCATGCAAACTAGCCTAGCCTTGGCGAGGATGTTTGCCGCTTTCTACATTCTCACCAGAACACTCAACGATTTTGGTGCATCCGGCAGGCGACCAGTTGCTCTTCCAGAGTAGCAATCCGGCTGTAGGCTGCTGTTAATTGCGCCATCAACCGCTGAATTTGCATCTCCGGCGGCAAATCCTGACCATCCTGGAGATGGTTGGACTGGGGGAGCGATTCCACCAAAATATCCCGATGCTCCGACATACTGCCCAAATAGCCACTCTGGGGGGCAGGGTGCGCCGAGGCGTGTACCAATTCCAGGGACTGCAAAAGTTCCAACCGGAAGCGTTCGATTAATGCCTCTAAGGCTTCGACCTTGCGGCTCAATTGTTCGAGCTGTAACTCCAGTTGCCCTTGCATGGCCGACCCTCGTGTCTCGGTTTGATTTTATTCTAGGAATGGGTATTCAACCGTTTGCGAGAATCACGGAATCATTTAACCTTT
>NZ_JBRCEP010000029.1:0-25253 GCF_053491055.1 Gloeomargarita sp. | reverse complement strand
AAAGCTGCCTCTAAGTTTCGTAAAGCTTGCTGTGGGGCACACTTCGACACCTGATAGTACCAAGGATTTTCCTTCTTAACCTCAGCAACTAACCGCTTATGCAAATCGATAGCCGTGGGAACCTTTTGCTTCTCTTCTATGGCCTTTTTGCAAACCGCTAAACCCCAATTGTAAGCGTGTCTGGCTACCCCTGCGTGTTGGCTTGCCAAGGTTCTTTGCTTGTTGTTTAGGTCTAACTCTGTTTTGAACCCGAGCAACATCAAAGACTAAATCATCGAAAGCTTCATACATAATTTTATTATAATATAGCTAAGCATACAAAGGTTGACATGCTATGGGTCGCTGGGCGTAGCCCCACACTGGTTTCCCATAGCGAAGCGTGGCGTAGCCATGAATCTTCAGGCGATAACCTTAACCTACCTAGCTATAACTCAGAAAAAGAAAACTGTGTTAGCTAAAGTTCAGCACCTTTCAGTAAAAACCCGACTAGAGGCATACCCCCCCATGGTTGAACTGGTTTTCGACCTGACTGGGCAGGATGTGGAGCCGGCGGTCTGGGGCTTGCCCTGGCAGGAGTGGTTCACCCAATGGTTGTCCGTCCTGAACCCGCCGCCTGCGCCCAGCTATGAACTGGGTTTGCACCTGACCAACGATGCGGAAATCCAACGACTCAACCGCGATTACCGGGGAAAAGACAGCCCGACGGATGTGTTGGCCTTTAGTGCTCTGGAAGCGGGTGTGCCTTGCCCCCCCCATGTACCCCTGTGTTTGGGCGATATTGTGATTTCCGTCCCCACCGCCTACCGGCAGGCCGCACCGGGAGAAGAAGTCAACACCTTGGCATGGCTGGCCGCGCATGGGTTGTTGCATCTGTTGGGCTGGGACCACCCGGACGAAGAACGGCTGACACAGATGCTTGCCCAGCAACAGCGGTTGTTAGAACAGGTGGGTTTGACTGCTCCACAGACCTACGGCCAATAGGGTTCCCCCGACGGCATGCAACCCCACCGCCAAGGGCATCGCCTGGGCGCTGACCGGCCCTGTATGGTTGGCCCAAAGAAAGGTGACCAATTGCCAGGCCAAGGGGAAACTCACCAGAAACCAGGCCGCCGTCGCTGGTAGCGCTCCCACCGCCAGGCCCAGCAACACAATCCCATAGGCAGGCAACACCACCCAGGGGTAGATGCGGCTGGCTTTTTGGCTGCCCCAGCGCACCACCGGCGAACGTTTCCCTGCCCGCGCATCATCTTCGACCTGGGGAAAATGGTGGGCAAAAATGATGCCGGTCACCAGACACCCCACCACCAGGGAAGCCCACAACGCCGTGCCACTAAACCGCCCCAACTGGGCATAACTGGCCGCCAGGGTTGCCAGAGGGCCAAAGGCGATAAAGGTCATCGGCTCCCCCCAGCCCCGATAACTCAAGCGAAAGGGCGGCCCCTGGTAACAATACCCCAGAGCAATCCCCGCCCCAGCAATGGCCAAAATCCGGTGATCCGGCCAGCGGGCATCAACCACGGCAATACACACCAAGCCCAAGCCCAGACAACTCCAAGCAATGGCGTGTAATAACAGGGGGCGACCGGTCAAATGCACCAAAGAAGTGGGTTTATTCACATCTACCCCCGTCTGGGCATCGTAGATGTCGTTGGTAATATTCAACCACGCCTGCAACAAAACCTCCCCCGCCAACACCCAGCCAAACGTCGTACCTTGCACCAACGCCGGGGCTTCCGCGTAACTGGCGGCAGTCCCCACCAAAACCGGGATCACAGCAGCGGTATAGATCAGCGGATTCAGGGCTTGGAACCACAAAGCAGTACGGGTCGGCATCGGCAATTCCTTACAACCAGAAAGCAGACAAAAGGGGCTACGACGGGACATTCCCCCAGGTCATTGTACCCAAGGGCTGTCTCCGGTGTATGTCTCTGCTTCCTAAGACCGCCAACAGCAAGCAGCACCAGCGGGTGGACGGCCAACGCTCGCTCACCTGGGGATTACCCCAGGTCTGGTGGCAAACTCGGCCCCGCGTCTCCAAGTCATGAATCGTTGCATCCCAACGGCACGGAGGAGGGGTGGTTGTTCCTTGCCGACGTTTGGCTTCGCCCATAGGGTCATCCGGTGGCTAAGTGCAGGTATCCTAGCAATTGTCAGTAAACTCAAAGGCTTCCATGTCCGACCGCCAGCTTTTGGGGATGCTCTCTACCGGAATTGGGGCCCTTGTTTTCAGCGGGGGTTTGTTCTCCTTACACAAAACCCGCACCTTTTTGGCCACAGCAGCCAGGGCAACGGGGGAAGTCATTGCCTTAGAACGTAGGTGGTCGCGCCGCAGGGAGGGGGGCAGTAGCTGCCACTACTATCCCGTTGTCCAATTTCAACTGCCGAATGGGCGATGGGTGCAATTTACAGGTCAGGTGGGCAGTACACCCCCGGCCTATCGGGTAGGGCAACGGGTAGAGGTGTTGTACCCGCCGGGACAACCGCATGCGGCCCGCCTTTGCAGCTTTTTAGAACTTTGGTTTGGCCCCATCCTCTTTACCGGCATGGGGGGATTATTCCTCCTCATGGGGGGGGTGTCCCTCATCAGGCAATTCCTACCTCGGTGAGCCGTCAATCCACTTCCCGATCCGCCGCCGTCATCCCCATAATTTCATAACCCGCATCCACATAAAGAATCTGCCCCGTAATCCCACTGGCCAAATCGCTGCACAAAAACGCCGCCGCATTCCCTACTTCCACCTGGGTCACCGACCGCCGCAAGGGCGCCACCTGCCGCACCTGCTGAATCATGTCCCGAATCCCCCCCACCGCCGAAGAGGCCAGGGTTTTGATGGGTCCAGCAGAAATCGCATTGACCCGCACCCCTTGGGACCCCAACTCGTAGGCCAAATAGCGCACACACATCTCCAACGCCGCCTTGGCAATCCCCGCCGTATTGTAGTTGGGCACTACCCGCACCCCGCCCAAGTAGGTCAATGTAAGGACAGCAGCAGTCGGGCTAAACAGGGGCTTAGCCTCCCGACACAGGGCAATCAACGAATAGGTACTCACATCCAAGGCCTGCATGAACCCGGAACGAGAAATGCGGCTAAAATCCCCCTCGAGGCCCTCTTTGGGGACAAACGCAAGACAATGTACTAATATATCCAAACTGCCCCATTGCGTCTGCACTGCCTGAAACACTGCGGCAATCTGGTCATCCTTTTGCACATCACAGGGGAGAAACAACTGCGGCTGGAGTGGTGCGGTCAACTGCCCCACCTTTTGCTTAAACCGGTCTTTCTCGTCGGGGAGGTAGGTCACCCCTAGGGTCGCTCCGGCCTGGTGCAACTGTTGGGCAATGCCCCAGGCGATCGAGTATTCGTTGGCAATCCCCAACACCAAGGCTTTTTTCCCCTGCAAATTCAACAACATGGAATCGCACCGTCACGCTCTGTTGTTTCACCCTACCTTGGAATGACTGCCAGGGCAAGAGCCACCCAATGGTTACGAGAGATACAATGAGGGCTAACCGGTTCCCGATAGCGTGAAATAATCGTTTTTGATTTGGCAAACCGCGTATCCCCAGTGATGGCTGTCGTGCACGATAAACCGCTTTACATCCTGTTGCATCGGCTCTCCAACGGCACCTTTCCCCAGGGAATAGAGACCTTTGAACGGGGCAAAACCATTTTTTTTCCTGGCGATCCCGCAGAGCGCATTTATTTTTTGATCAAGGGAGCGGTGAAGCTCTCCCGGGTTTATGAGTCAGGCGAAGAAATTACGGTGGCCTTATTGCGTGAAAATAGTGTGTTTGGGGTGCTGTCATTTATTACCGGGCATCACTCGGATCGGTTCTACCATGCGGTGGCCTTTACCCCAACACAACTCTATTCGGTGCCGATTGAACAGGTGGAAACCCAACTCAAAAGTGACCCGGAATTGTCGCTGATGTTGTTGCGGGGTTTGGCCTCGCGTATTTTGCAGACGGAGATGATGATTGAAACCCTGGCGCACCGGGATATGGGGGCACGGTTGGCGAGTTTTTTGTTGATTTTATGTCGGGATTTTGGGGTGCCCTCTCGTACGGGGGTGACGATTGATTTGAAACTGTCCCATCAGGCAATTGCCGAAGCCATTGGTTCGACACGGGTCACCGTAACTCGCTTGCTGGGGGATTTGCGGCAAAGTGGCATGATTTCGATTAATAAGAAAAAAATTACGGTGCATGACCCGATGAATTTAAGTCGGCAATTTGCCTAGACCCCTTACCAGGGTTGCAGCCACAACAGTTGCCGTTGATACAGGTCCCGGATGTCGGCCAACGTCGCGCCAGACACCTGAGTAAGCAACTGCGCCACCGTTTTGGCGCCCGTCGCCTGGGCCAAGAGTTCCTGTTGCACCGGCGTGATGTCCACCGGTTGGTAGTCATAATCCAGTAGGGAACGCCCTGGCCAGCCCATCATGCAGGGAGAACGCACCGCCAGCGCTGCAACCAAGGTGGCCTCATCCTGACCATCCCAGCGCCGCAGGGGGGGACGTCCCAAAAAAAATTCAAAATGGGTCAACTCTGGGTCTAAGGCTTCCACCAATTCGTACTGCTTTTGTTGGGGTAAAGACTGGGCCACCTGCAACAGTTCCGGCATAGGTGCCAACAGCCGCTCCAACTGCCAATAGCGGGGGTTGGAAAACCCCAAAAACTCCAACCCCCCCGCACCAATCAGGTCAAACAGGGTTTCTACCGTGTAATCCGTCTCCTGGGGATGCACATACATATCGGCAAAGGTGGCATCTCGCTGGTTGTCCCACGCCCAGCGCTCCCGTTCCCGCCGCACCAAGCGATTGTCCGCCGGGAGATGGGCAAACAACTGTCGCCCAATCGCTACCCCTGCCCGGTAGTCCCCCGGCGGCTGGAGCAGGCGAATCGCCTTTTGCATCAAACGGATTTCCCACCGCCCCCACAGGGCATACACAAACACGTGCATCAGGCCCCCCGGCGCCAGCACTTCTGCCAATGCCCGCAAACCTGCTGGCGGGTCGGGGAGATGGTGCAAGACGCCCACGCAATTGATGTACTGAAACTGTCGGCCCAACTGCTGGACATCTATCACGCTCAACTGCCGCAGTTGCACCCGTTGCGCTACCCCGGAGCGGGTCACCCGTTCCTGGGCAATGGCCAACGCCCGTTCACTCAGGTCAATGCCTATGACCTGGGCGGTGGGGTTCAGATGCGCTAGGTATTCCGTGCCCACGCCCGTGCCACAGCCCGCATCCAGAATATGCAGTTCCGGCCAGGTCTGCGGCACCCACCCTAGGGCAAAGTGATGGGCCGCCGGGACGCTCCAGCGCCAGTTGTAGCCCGGCGGGGCGCCATCGGTAAGCGGCTCCGGGGGAAAAGGATAGGTGTTGTACAGGTCGCGTACTGCTTGGGTAATTCCTGCCGCATCGGTCATCGGTCAATCCCAAGGAAACCAATTCAGCCAAAACCGGTAGCGCCAGCCGTTGGGGAGAATCGCCCCCTGGCAATGGGCGTGCAGCAGATACATGCCCTGGAGTTGCGCGCCGGTCAAGTCTGCCCCCCGCAGGTCAGCTCCCCGCAATTTGGCCGCCGTGGGACTGCGCCAGGCCATCGCCCCCCCATTGACCAATACCGCCAAGCCGAAAAACCCCAAACCGGCGCCCCAGCGACCGTGGAACCCCAAGACCACAATGGTGAGCAAGAACAAAAGATTCAGCAACAGCATCAGCCAACGGGGGGCATGGGGGCGGGGCTGGTCCAAAATGGCATGGCGTAAATTCACCTCCCGCAGATTGGCGCCGGTCAGGTCGCACCAAACCAACGTGCAAAGGCTGAGATTGCTCTGGGGCAGATGGGCACCCCGCAAATTGGCCATACGTAGGGATGCCCCCCGCAGGTTCGCACCATGAAGGCGACACCGGCTCAAATTGGCGCCATGCAAATTCGCACCCTGCAAATTGCTGCCTCGCAGGTCCGCTCCTGCCAAAATGACACCGCTTAGGTCAGCCCCGGCCATATCCAGGTGACGGAAATCCTTTTCCCCTTGGGCGTACCGCTGGCTCAACACTTGGGGATGCATCGCCAATTTCTGCCACACAGGCCACTAGGATTGTACCGCAAAACCCCAGGAATGCTTCGGCTTGACCGAAAAACAAGACGCAAACCCCTAGCTTATGCCCAACGGCACGGCTCACGCTTAGCAGCACCGGGCATAGCAGGTTCTCCCCCGCCCTAGAGGACGCAGATGCTAACGCCTCCCTCCCCCTAACGGACTCGTCAAACCGCCGTCAAGACCCATCTCATTATCTTCGACCAGAACCTGCTGACGTTTGGCAATAAGTGGTATGGCGATTCATGTCCAACATTCTTTTCCTCCCCGCCGTACGGGGCTACCAAACTATCCTTGTAGGTCCTTCAAAGCGGCTTCCCTCCCCACCGTTTCATGGCACGTCCGACACATTGGCCCGGTTCCCCTCCCCCAGTCAATTGTATCCCAAGATACAAATTTCTCGGGCATAGCTCTTTAAGATTGGCGCATTGTGGACGGGATTTCTGATTAGGAGCATACATTCATGGCGAAGACGGCGCAGGACGTTTTGCAGATGATCCGGGAGCAGAATATTGAGGTGGTGGATTTAAAGTTTGTGGATATGTTAGGGATGTGGCAACACTGTACCTACGCCAGCGAACTGATCACCGAGGAAACCTTTACGGCGGGGATGCCCTTTGACGGCTCGAGTATTCGGGGGTGGAAGGCGATTAATGAGTCGGATATGCTCAAATGTCCCGACCCGGCGACTGCCTGGATTGACCCGTTTATGGAAACGCCGACTTTGAGCATGATTTGTACGATTAAAGAACCCCGCACCGGCAATTTTTACCACCGTTGTCCCCGGGCGATTGCCCAGCGGGCTGTGGATTATCTCTACAGCACGGGCATTGCCGACACGGCGTTTTTCGGTCCGGAGGCGGAATTTTTTGTCTTTGATGACGTGCGTTTTGACCAAAAGGAATACGAGAGTTTTTACCGCGTGGATTCCATCGAAGGGCGCTGGAACACCGGTCGGGAAGAAGAAGGTGGCAATTTGGGCTACAAACCCCGCTACAAAGAGGGTTATTTTCCCGTGCCCCCCAGCGATTCTCTGCAGGACCTGCGCACGGAAATGCTCCTAACGATGGGCAAATTGGGGCTACCGATTGAGAAACACCACCACGAGGTGGCAACCGGCGGGCAAAACGAGTTGGGGGTCAGGTTTGATAAGCTCCTCCAGGCAGCCGACAACCTGATGACTTATAAATATGTGGTGAAAAATGTCGCCCGTAAGCGGGGGAAAACGGCGACGTTCATGCCCAAACCTCTATTCAACGACAACGGTTCGGGGATGCACACCCATCAGTCCCTGTGGAAGGACGGGCAACCCCTGTTTGCGGGGGATAAATATGCGGGGTTGAGCCAGATCGCGCTGTGGTACATTGGGGGGCTGTTGAAACACGCCCCGGCGGTGCTGGCTTTTACCAACCCCACCACCAATTCCTACAAACGCCTGGTGCCGGGGTTTGAAGCGCCCGTGAACCTGGCCTATTCCCAGGGCAACCGCTCGGCGGCGATTCGCATTCCCGTCACCGGCCCCAATCCCAAGGCCAAACGCCTGGAATTTCGTTGCCCAGACGGCATGAGCAACCCCTACCTGGCTTTTTCGGCGATGCTGATGGCCGGGTTGGATGGCATCAAAAACCAAATTGACCCTGGCGAGCCGTTGGACAAAAACATCTACGAACTCACCCCGGAAGAACTGGCGCAGGTGCCTTCGACGCCTGCTTCCTTAGAAGACGCCTTAGCCGCCCTCGAAAAGGACCACGAATTCCTGTTAGCCGGCGGGGTCTTCTCTGAAGACTTTATCGAGAATTGGATTGCCTGGAAGCTGGATAACGAAGTCAACCCCCTGCGGTTGCGCCCCCACCCCTACGAGTTTGCCCTGTATTACGACGGTTAAGGCGGTCATGATGGCCATCTCCTAAAGCACCGGTTGGCCTCCACCGCTGGTGGGGGCTTTTTTGGGGCATATTCAGGATGCAACCATCTGGCCAACCCAACACCGGCACGACATCGCCCGAACTGGTGCCTCTGGCAGGGGCAAAGCTACCCATTTACGCCTCACCGGCATTGCTTTCCTCCTCATCCCCCAAAGTGGGTGGCACAGCCGCCACCGCCGCAATCGCATCGTCCGCGTCTAACCGTTGCAGGCGCACCCCCGTCGCCATCCGCGACTGCTGGGAAATATCCCGTGCCGCCTGCCGGATGATCACCCCCCGCTGGGTGACCAGCAAAATTTCCTCATCTGCGCCAATTAGCCCCAACCCCGCCACCGCATCCCCCGGTTTGCGAAATTTCGTGGCCGTAATCCCCATGCCACTCCGGTTTTGGATGCGAAACTCCGACACGGGCACCCGCTTGCCATAACCATTCATCGTCACCACCAGCACATCCCGCTCATCCCCCGGCGCAATCATGTCCATCCCCACCAGCACATCCCCAGGCCGCAGCTCCATCGCCCGCACCCCGCGGGTAGCCCGCCCCAACGGTCGCAACTGCTTGTCATCCACCGCAAAACGAATGGCCATCCCCTGCCGCGAACCAATCAAAATACTGTCTGTTACCTTCGCCAACCGCACCCAGCCCAGGTGGTCCCCAGGTTCCAAACTAATTGCAATGAGGCCGTTGGCACGGATATTGCTAAACGCTGACAGGGCTGTTTTTTTGATAAACCCACCCCGCGTCAGCATGACGATATATTCATCTTCGCCAAACGCACTCACCGGCAAAATGGATGTGATTTTTTCTTCCAAATTAATGGGTAATAATTGCACCAAAGGCACCCCTCGCGCCGTACGAGAACCCACCGGGATTTGATACGCCCGTAAGTTATAAACCAATCCCCGGTCACTGAAAAATAAAATGTGGTCGTGCGTATGGGCCGAGCAAAATAGGGCCACCGCATCATCCGGTTTCATGGTTGTCCCCGCTTTGCCCCGCGTCGCCCGATTTTGCCGACTAAAGGTATCCACCGCCATCCGTTTGATATAGCCCTGCTCCGTGACCAAAATGATGCAGGGTTCGTTGGCAATCAAATCAATATCATGCAAATTCCCGGAAGAACTGGCAATGATTTCGGTGCGACGAGGGGTTGCAAAAGTGTCTTTTAGTGCTTGCAGTTCCTGCACCATCAGTTCCAACCGCCGTTCTCGCCGGGCCAAAATGTCATTTAAGTCGGCGATTTTGGCAGTCAACTCCGCATATTCTTGGTGAACTTTTTCCGTTTCGAGTGCCGTTAACCGGCGAATTTGCATCTCCAAAATGGCATTGGCCTGCTTGGGCGTCAATTCATAGACCGTGACCAAATTCTGCCGGGCGATTTCCGTATTTTCCGCCTGCCGAATCAGGGCGATGATGCTATCTATGTTTCCCAAAGCCACCAACAACCCCTGGACGATTTCAGCCCGCTCCTGTGCCTTTTGCAAATAGTAGCGGGTGCGCCGTTGGATCACTGCTTCGCGAAACTCCAGGAACACTTCCAACGCCCGCCGCAGGGTCAACAACTCCGGCTCCCGTTGTACCAATGCCAACATATTCGCCCCAAAATTCACTTGCAATGGGGTTTGTTTGTAGAGATTATTCAAGACCACCTGGGGCAGGGCATCCCGTTTTAATTCAATAACGATGCGCATCCCGTCCCGGTCACTTTCATCCCGGACATCGCTGATCCCCTCGATGATCTTGTCATTGACCAACTCGGCAATTCGTTCGATCAGTGCCGCTTTGTTCACCTGAAAAGGCAATTGGGTGATGATAATGGCTTCTTTTTCGGGCCGCCCTGGCGCACTCACCGTTTCAATCCGGGCAATGCCCCGCAAGGTGAGCGAACCCCGTCCCGTCTCATACATTTCCCGGATGCCCTCGTGGCCCAAAATCTGACCGCCCGTGGGAAAATCCGGCCCCGGAATGTAACGTTGCAACTCCGAATTACTGAGGTTGGGATTGCGAATCAGCGCAATCAACCCATCTACCAATTCCCCCAAATTGTGGGGCGGGATATTCGTGGCCATCCCCACCGCAATTCCCGTCGCCCCATTGAGCAACAGTTGGGGTAATCGCGCGGGTAAAACCGTAGGTTCCTGCTCCGAACCATCGAAGTTGGGGCTAAAGTCCACCGTGTCCGCGTCAATGTCTGTAAGAAGCGCATCCTGCGTCAACGCCCGCAACCGGCATTCCGTGTACCGCATGGCTGCCGGAGGGTCATCGTCCACCGACCCAAAATTGCCATGCCCATCAATCAGGGGTTCCCGCATGGAAAAATCCTGGGCCATGCGCACCAGGGCCTCATAGACCGCCTGATCCCCGTGGGGATGGTATTTCCCCAACACTTCCCCGACGACCCGTGCGCATTTTTTGTAGGGGGCATTCGGTTGTAACCCCAGGTTGTGCATGGCATAGAGAATCCGCCGGTGCACGGGTTTGAGGCCGTCTCGCGCATCCGGCAACGCCCGTCCCACAATGACACTCATGGCGTATTCCAGGTAGGAACGGGACATTTCGTTGCCCAAATCTGTGGGAATAATGCGCGCTTGTTGGGTACTCATGGAGTCTGGCCTCACCGCAAATGCCATAATTTTCTTCTAATTCTAACCGAGTGGCTCGTATTGTTGCTTTCTCGCCTGGAAAATGCCTCCATTGTTTGGTATGCAATGGGATAAACAATCAGCGGGATTCATGCTCCGGGCAAGGGGATTGCTCGTAATTGGGAACCAATTTTAGCTGGCATAGTTAGCCCGGAAAACTGCAAATAATAGTCGTGCCCGTGGTGTTGAACTCTGCAATAACCGGTCGGGCAGAATGCTTAATGAGAAATTTTTTGCTATGGATGGGAATTCAGCCCCTCAATGACAATGCTTTGTATGATTAGATGCCCATTTTGGCCCAAACTCTGAAAATCTCAGGATTTAACACTTCCGGGTGTTGCTAATACCGAGTTTTTTTAATCCCCAAAACGCCGGCCAATCTACGGTTCTGTAACCGTAACAGTTGTAACCAGTTAGGGCATCAAACCTATTCGGGAGGGTCAAGTTTTTGGGTACCTCTCCGGTGGTAACGGTTTGCATTTTCCAGCGGCCTATTTGTTATCTGGAAATATGTTCTGATTTCTCCTCGGCTGGGGATTGCGATGCGTGTTTTCAGAGAACGTATGAACCCCAAGAGACTGGGCCTCGGTGACTGCCATTTAGCCGGCCGAGATGGTCCCCACACCGGCGTTGCTTCCGGTTATCCTGAAATCAGGTTTGGGCATCTTGCCTGGCGATGGTTGCCGTCATTTACAGCGAGGACTATCTGCGGCATCGGGTTCCCTACGGCCACCCGGAACGGCCAGCCCGCTTGACGGCCATTGTACAGGCATTGCAGGCGGTTTCCTGGCGGGATCAGATTCACTGGCTGCGTCCCAATCCCGACCGCCCGGTGGAGGCCTACCTGCGCTGGGTACACACGGGGGACTATCTGGCGCGCCTGGCTGCCTTGTGCGCCAAAGGAGGCGGTTATCTGGACGGGGATACCCCCGTTGGCCCGGAAAGTGACCGGATTGCCCGTTTGGCCCTCCAAGGGTGGCTCGATGGGGTCGATTGGGTGCTAGAGCGAGGGGAAGCGGCGTTGGTCTGCGCGCGCCCGCCCGGCCATCATGCCCTGCCCGATAACGGCATGGGGTTTTGTATCTTTGCCAATGCGGCCATTAGCGCGTTGTATGCCCTCAACGTCAAGGGCTTAACCCGCATCGCCATTGTGGATTGGGATGTGCACCACGGCAACGGCACGCAGGCTATTGTAGAAACCCACCCCCAGATTGCCTTTTGCTCCCTGCACCAGGCCCACTTTTACCCCGGCACCGGTTACCCACAAGAACGGGGACTTTATAACAACGTATTGAATATCCCCGTCCCTGCCCACAGCGATTTTCGGGTTTATGCCAACCTTTGGGAGGCCCAAGTCCTGCCCTTTTTGCGCCAGTTTGCCCCCCAATTGCTGATTGTCAGTGCCGGGTACGATGCCCTGGCAAGCGACCCGCTGGCGCAGATCAACCTGCAACCGGCAGATTACGGCCAGATGACCCGGATGCTGCACACGCTCCGGTGCCCGCTGCTTTTTGGCCTGGAAGGGGGATACGACCTGGATGGCCTGGCGCAGGCGGTGGTGGCGACCCTTGCGGCCTGTCAGACCCCCGGCCTCACCTGAGAAAAACATTACAAGATGTTAAGTTCTGCGGCGCAATGTGACCGAGTTGACGCAGAATAAATGCCGGAGAAATCAGCGTTTGGTTCTATTTCGGCGGAGATAGAACCAAAGGCGGTTCCCCTGATAAGATCACTGCTGGGCACTCAGGTTTGCATCTGGTTGTCCGCTTGACAAACTGACATACCCTCTGGAGTAGGTTCATGAGTATTGTCACCAAATCGATTGTGAATGCCGACGCGGAAGCCCGCTACCTCAGCCCCGGCGAACTCGACCGGATCAAGAGCTTTGTCGCTTCCGGTGAAAAACGGTTGCGGATTGCTCAGATTCTGGCCGACAATCGGGAGCGGATCGTCAAGGAAGCAGGGCAGCAGTTGTTCCAAAAGCGGCCTGACGTGGTGTCCCCCGGTGGGAATGCCTACGGGGAGGAAATGACCGCCACCTGTCTGCGGGACTTGGACTACTACCTGCGGTTGGTCACCTACGGGATTGTGGCCGGGGATGTCACCCCCATCGAAGAAATCGGTCTGGTGGGGGTCAAGGAAATGTACAACTCCCTGGGGACGCCCATTCCGGCGGTGGCCGAAGGCATTCGGGCGATGAAAAATGTCGCCAGTTCCCTGATGTCCGGCGAAGATGCCATGGAAGCTGGCTTCTACTTCGATTACATTGTCAGCGCCATGCAGTAGTGGTGAACTGTTGTTGAGCTGTTTTGAGGAACCTGACCATGCAAGATGCAATTACGGCTGTGATCAACGCTGCGGACGTGCAGGGGAAATACCTGGATAGCAGCGCGATGGACCGCCTGAAGAAGTACTTCCAAACCGGCGAACTGCGGGTGCGGGCGGCGGCGACCATTGCGGCGAATGCGGCGACCATCATCAAGGAGGCGGTGGCCAAGTCGCTGCTGTACTCGGACATCACCCGTCCCGGCGGCAATATGTACACCACCCGGCGCTATGCGGCCTGCATTCGCGATTTGGACTACTACCTGCGCTATGCCACCTACGCGATGCTGGCAGGCGACCCTTCCATCTTGGATGAGCGGGTGTTGAACGGGTTGAAAGAAACCTACAACTCCCTGGGGGTGCCCATCGGGGCGACCATCCAAGCCATCCAAGCCATGAAGGAAGTCACTGCCGCCCTGGTCGGCCCGGATGCGGGCAAGGAAATGGCGGTGTACTTTGACTACATCTGTTCCGGTTTGAGCTAAACCCTGCTGGGGGGTAGGTGGGTGGCTGTTCTGTCGCCTGCGTACCTCCCAGATTCACTTTATTTTTTATCGGAGAAAATGGCCTATGCGGATGTTCAAAATTACGGCCTGTGTGCCCAGCCAAACCCGGATTCGCACGCAACGGGAATTGCAAAATACCTATTTCACCAAGCTGGTGCCCTACGATAGTTGGTTTAAGGAACAACAACGGATTCAAAAAATGGGCGGCAAGATTATCAAGGTGCAGTTGGCGACGGGCAAACCGGGTACCAATGTGGGTTTGAGCTGACAGGTGTTATCGGTTGGATGGCGGCGCCGTGAATCTGGGCGCGACCCTGGGGTGGGGGTTACGTGTTGGGTGCAGACAACAAGGCGACAAACCGTTCCGGCTGGGCGGGACTGAGCAAAAGGGGCCAAGAACCGGGTTGTTCCAACAGCACCAGACCGTCTCTCCGGGAAATATAAGCTTCTACCCAGCCCCGCCGTTGCGTCCACAGCCAACCAAAACTGCCCCCAAAGCCGCTGGCGCCCACCCGCACGACCCAGCCCACCTCCTGCCGAAATTCCCTCAGGGACAATTGCCGCACCTGCCGTTGGGGATGGAGTTCCCGCCACTGCCGCCGCACCGGAAAGCGCAACTCCAACCGGTCATCATCCCGAATGACAAACGCTGTGGGTCGCCAGACGCACCAAATTGCCCCACCAATTACCAACAACCCCAAAGCAACCAGCAAGGCAATACCCCCTCCGGGCACGACCAAGGCGGCCATCACACCCACCAACGGCAGGCTTCCCAAAAGCAGCGTCACCGCCAAAGTTTCCGCCGACATGGGCGCCAAGGGAAAAGCGTATCCCATACCTACAACGCGCCAATGTTTACCAGGGTCATCTCCGGCACGGTGCGTTTAACCAACCCTGTTAGCACCTTTCCTGGCCCCAGTTCAATGACCTGCGTCACCCCCAAAGCTGCCAACTGCAAAACCGTTTCCCGCCAGCGTACCCCCGTAGTCATCTGGGTGTGCAACCGTTGTTTGAGTAAGGCCCCATCGGTCGTCGGGGTGGGGTCCGTATTGGATAAAACCGGAATTTGGGCATCCTGAAAGGGAATGGTTTCTAAATATTCATTAAATTGCGCCGCCGCTGTTGCCATCCAGGGGGAATGGAACGCCCCGCTTACCGGCAACGGCACGGCCCGCTTCACCCGGATGTGGGCCAAAAGGGCAGCCACGCCTGCAGGTGTCCCGGAAATCACCACCTGCCCTGGGTGATTGTCATTGGCCAATACCACCTCGGCATTTTCGGCCAATAGGGCCGTCAACTGCTCCCGGTCCGGCTCCAACAGCGCCACCATCTGCCCGCCGCTGGCTTGGTCCATCAACTCCGCCCGCAATTTCACCAACCGGAGTCCCGTAGCAAAATCGTACACCCGCGCCCGGTAGAGGGCCACGTACTCGCCCAAACTGTGACCTGCCAGGTAGTCCGGGGGGTGGTCTGGGTACACATCCGCCAAGATGGTTTCCACAACGTATAAACAGGGTTGGGTATAGCGGGTTTGGGATAGCAGGGGGGCTGGGGGTTGACAGACCTCCAACACCGACCAACCGAGAATGCTTTGGGCAGTCGCAAACCGTTCCTGGGCCAGGGGATGGGCCACCAAATCCAGCCCCATGCCCGCCATTTGGGAACCCTGTCCCGGAAACACCCAGGCCGTCTTACTCATGCGCGCAACCGGGCAAACAACTGTTGCACCTTTTCCCAACTGTCAGCTGCCGCCTGCGGGTCATAGCTGTCCCGTTCATTGCAGAAAAAGCCGTGGTCGGCGTCGTAGCGAAACACCTGATGGTCAATGCCGTGCTTTTGCAGTTCTTGCTCGATCTGATCCACCTGTTCGTTGGGAATCAACGGGTCGCGCGTGCCAAAAAAACACCAAATCGTGCCTTTGATGTCGGCAGTGCGCGTGATGGTGGGTGGGCCACCCCCTGGGGTCATGGTGGCAATGCCCCCCCCATAAAACGAAGCCGTTACCCGCACATCCGGCAACGTCGCCGCCAAATACACCACATGACCACCAAAACAAAACCCAATCGTGCCAAATTGGGTGATGCCAAATTCCCGTTTCAAGTAATCAATGGTCGCTTGCATATCACTCAACAATTCTTCTGCCTTGGTTTGGTCTTTATAAATGCGACCCTGTTCCACATCCGCAGGTGTATAACCCGCTTCAAAACCGGGGGCTTGCCGTTGATAAATACTAGGGGCAATAGCTACATAGCCCAAGCGGGCAATCCGTTCGGTCACATCCCGGATGTGGGCATTCACCCCAAAAATTTCCTGCACCACAATAATCCCCGGATAGGTGCCTGCGGCCACCGGGCGTGCCAAATAACTGGCAATTTCTAACCCTTGATTGGGCACCTTGACCCACTCGGTGCGAATCTCCATCGGCCTGTTCCTACCCCCCTTGTGAACGCCAGCCCCATTGTATCCCAGAAGTATCCTGCTGGTACTTTTTTAATCTTGGGTTAATCGCTTTTTAATCAGCAGTATTCTACGATATTTGTAGGCGGTTTGCTAAAGGTACTCGTTCAGGAGGCAGTTGTGACCAATAGCGAAGGGCAGATCATTACCCAGCAGCGGGAAGGGTCCCGGGTGTATGCCAGTCCCGATGTGCAACATGTCTCCATGGGAGGGCCCATACGGGCAGTGTTGTATTGGCTGGTGGCAGTGCCGATTTTGATTGCGGCCTATGGCGCTCCCTCTCTAGATATTGGTAAAAAGTTGCAAGAGCGTAGTGCTTTGTGGTTGGGGGCAGGGGTGGTTTTGGCGCTGTGGAGTCAAGTGGTCAATGGGGTGCGGGTGGCTGCCGAGTGGGAAAAGGGAGTGATTTTGACTCTTGGGAAATTCTCGGAAATACGGGGTTCCGGTGTGTTTTACGTAATGCCGGTGCTCGAGCGGGTGGAATTTGTGGATACGCGGGTGCAGGTGTTGAATATTCCCCGCCAACGGGCAATTACCAGAGACAATGTGCCGGTGGTGATTGATGGGGCTTTGTTTTTGAGTGTGAAAAATCCCGGTCATGCGGTGACCAGGGTGCAGAATTACCGTTTTGCTACCTCCCAATACGCCCAATCGGCGCTCCGGGATGTGGTGGGTGCTTCTTCATTGGATGAGCTGCTTTCGGAACGGGAAAAAATTCAGGAGCAGGTGGCGGCCATTGTCGGGGAAAAGGTGCGGGATTGGGGCTTGAAAGTAGAGGCCATTCAGCTTCAAGATTTTGATTTGCCAGAGGAGTTAAAAAAGGTCATGGCGCGGCAAGCTTCGGCGGAGCGGGAAAAGCGGGCGACCATTACCAAGGCCGAAGGGGACCGCTTGGCGGCGATGAATCTGGCAGAAGCAGCGAAATTGATGCAGGCCAATCCCATCGCCCTGCAGTTGCGGACGTTGCAAACGATTGATGGTCTGGCAACCAGTCCCTCCAACACAGTCGTGCTGTTCCCGATGGAGTTGGGACAGATGCTGCAACGATTGACAAAAGAGGTAGCAGCGCCCCCTGCTGCCGAGTAAACGGCAGCACCACCACGTTAGCGCGGTTGTGTGTATGCCGCCTTGACCCAGCCCTCCTGTTGGGTTGCCGGGACGGCCACCTGGAGCCATTGCCCATCGTGACTGGTACGGAGCACGTGCAGCGTTTCCCCAGGCGCCAGGGTAGCCAGGGGAGTCCCGTTGGGTTCCTGACGCAACACCAAACCGGTGGGGGAGGTGACTTGCACCTGCCGTCTTGGCGGTTCTCCCGGCGGTGTACTGCGGATGTATTCGGATTTAACCCAGCCAATCGTTTGGGTCGCGGGGATTTGTACCTGCGTCCAACCGGCATCGGCATTGTGCGCCAAAACGCGCAACTCCTGGGCATAGGCCAAGCCAGTGAGCACGGGTGCGGTCGTGCTGGGTTCCTGACGCAGGAATAACCCATGCTCAGCCATTACCCATGCCTGCGGGGGGTTCCCCGGCGTCGGTGCGTGTAGATGGCCTGCTTTGACCCAACCCACCACCTGTAGCGCCGGTAACCGCACCTGTTCCCACTGCCGGTCGGCGCTGATTGCCAGCCGTTCCACCGTCTGTTGGTAGGCTACGTTCCCCACCACCGGACTGTCGGGTCGGGGTTGCGCCCGCACCGGCAAACCCGCCGGGGCCGTGACCTGCATCTGCGTCCCTGTGGGGATGACATCCACCGGAGCCTGCCTCACCCGATACCGGTAATGCAACCCCAAACGTACCAGGAGAAAACTGACCGTCATGGGTACCGTGGTGGCCAACACCAACCCCCACAACCACGCCCAAGGAGTGGCGGGTTCATGCAGACGACTCGCCATAAGGCTGTTCTCCAATCCGTTCGATACGGCGGCTGAGACTGGTGTGGCGAGAAGCGAAACGCACCTTACCGCTACTGGCCCACTGTTGCAAAAGCTGCACCTGTTCCTGGGCCGTGCGCGCCAAAGGCACCATCTGGCTGGCTGCCTCTAATATATCGTCTGTCGTGAATTCCCGTCCCTGGCTAAACCCGGTGTGCATGGCCTCAATAATGGCCTGCTCCAACTCCGCCCCGGAAAAATCAGGCGTTTCCCAGGCCAGCCGGGCCAGGTCGTAGTTGGTCCAGGTGTGGGGGCGCAAGCGGGATAAATGCACCTGCAAAATGCTTTGCCGTTCTTCCCAGGTGGGCAAGCCGACAAAAAAAATCTCATCAAACCGCCCCTTGCGCAAAAGTTCCGGGGGGAGAAGCTGAATCTGATTGGCCGTGGCCACCACAAACACCGGCGAATTTTTCTCCGCCAACCAGGTCAATATCGTGCCGAACACCCGATTGGTCGTACCGCTATCCCCCCGGCTATCGAGGGCACTGAACGCTTTGTCAATTTCATCAATCCACAGCACACAGGGCGCCAGGGCCTCCGTCAGTTGAATCATCTGGCGGGTACGGCTTTCCGATTCCCCCACCAGCCCGGCAAACAACCGCCCCACATCCAAACGCAACAAAGGCAAATGCCAAAAATGGGCAATCGCCTTGGCCGTCAGGGATTTGCCCGTCCCCTGCAACCCCGCCAACAGCAACCCCCGCGGATAGGGCAACCCGTAATCCCTGGCCGCCTGACTAAAGGCGCCTTGCCGCCGTTGCAACCACAGTTTCAAATTATCCAACCCGCCGATATCCGCCAGGGTGACCGTCGGGGGGCAAAATTCCAAAATTTGCGTCTGCTGGATGATCTGCCGTTTTTCCGCCAGCACCAAATCCACATCTTCTGCCGTCAGCGTCCCCCGCATCGCCAAGGCCCGCCCCACCACCCGCTGCATCCGCTCCAGCGACAACCCCTGACAGGAACGCACCAACTCCTCCACCAGGGCCGGGGGCAGGGATTGGTGTAGCCCCTGGAGTATCCTTTGCAGTTCCTGCCGCAATTCCGCCGCCGTCGGCAAACCAAAGGGCAAGACGGTGACAATTTCCTGCAACTCCACCGGCAGCCGCACTTCCGGCGCCAAAAAAATCACACTTTTGGGTTGTCCCTTGAGCGTGCGGTTGAGATTGCGTATTTTGCGTCCGACCGCCACATCCTCCAAAAACCGGCTGTAGTCCCGCAGCACCAGCAAAGCAGGCGCCTGGGGTGGCAATTTTTCCAAAAATTCCAACGCCTGCAAAGGATTGCGGCGGGCAAACCCCTGGTCATTGGGATTGCCCTGGATGCCCTCGACAAAATCCCAGCAATAGACCCCCCAGTGCCCCAAATCCTTGGCCACCCGCGCCACCACCCCCTCAACCCGTTCCTCCTCCACCGTGGGCACGTAGATAAACGGGTAGCGCGCCCGGACCAACAACCCCAACTCCTGGGCAAAATCCATGCCTATCCCCAGGGTTTGAACTGCGTTAGACGTGCCCAGCGGGGGTCCACCGGGGACGACTCCTCCGGCTCCCAGTCCAGGCGGCAATCAGGACGGCACAGGGGATGACTGGGCAACGCCAGGGAAATATGTTCATACAACCACT
Source organism: Gloeomargarita sp. (assembly GCF_053491055.1). NCBI lineage: Bacteria > Bacillati > Cyanobacteriota > Cyanophyceae > Gloeomargaritales > Gloeomargaritaceae > Gloeomargarita > Gloeomargarita sp. The sequence goes on along the minus strand of NZ_JBRCEP010000029.1, from coordinate 5,734 downwards.
GCCCCACATCCAACCAGCCATCCGGGGGCAAATACTCCATCAAATCCGTCAGGGGAACTTCCTGCTCCAGCGGCCACTGATTGGGGTCGCTTTTGACCGCATCTAGCCAAATCACCTCCGACACCTGCAGTGGCAGTCGCTCATTGTACTGACACAAACAGCGGCGACAGGTCAGGGTAACAATCATACTCACCTGGGCGCTGACCTGCAGACACGTGCCCTGGTGGTGAATGGCTATCTCCCCCCGCACCGGCGTCAACAGCGGCAAACCCGGCAACTTTTCCTGCACCGACAAACACAACTTCCGATCCGGCAGGCGCAGTAAACTCGGAATGGCAATGGGCTGTAACACGCTTTCGTTATGGGTCAATGCGACTGGTAATTCTATTTTATTTTTACCTGTTTGGGTTCTGGCGTTAACCGGTCCGAGAATCCTCCGCCATCACCAGCAACAGTCCCCCTATCAGCGCCAGATTTTTCCAAAACTGAATGACCTCGATATTTTGGCGAAAGTCCGTGTGAAAAATCAGGGTCGCCGGAATCAAAAAACCAATCAACAGCGCTGCCCCCCAACGGGCGTAGTACCCCAGCAGCACCGATACCCCCCCCAGCAGCAACACCACAATCGTGGGGAACAACAGCCAGCCGGGCACCTGAAATTGCGCCATGTAAGCTTGCGTGCCCTGAGGATCGAGAATTTTGGTAATGGCAGACCGGATAAAAATGGCAGCCAGAAATAGGCGTCCTAGCCGAGTTAACCAGCGGCGGGTCGGGGATTCTGACATTGCCATGCGGGTCACCACATCCAATCTTGTCACCTTACCCCTCTATCGTAACTCACGGCAAAACGTTGACCATAGGAATTGCCGGGTGTGACCCCACAGCCACACTTCCCCGCACTGGTAGCCCCCTATGAGGGAATAATGAACTTTTATAAACATCCCAGGAAGATTGTTAAATTTAGCAAGATTTCATCACGAAAACCGGCCAGGAGCAAAGGGGAGAACTAGCCTAGGAGATAGGGGTAGGGATTGTAGGTTATGAACACGGCAGAATTGCTGGTCCACTGTTTGGAAAATGAGGGGGTGGAATACATCTTTGGTCTCCCTGGCGAAGAGAATTTGGACCTACTCGAAGCCATCAGCCATTCTTCGATCAAATTCATCACCACTCGCCATGAACAAGGGGCCGCATTTATGGCCGATGTCTATGGTCGTTTAACCGGGCGGGCGGGGGTATGTCTTTCCACCTTAGGGCCAGGAGCCACCAATCTGATGACCGGGGTTGCGGATGCCAATTTGGACGGAGCGCCTCTGGTAGCGATTACCGGGCAAGTGGGCACGGACCGGATGCACATTGAATCCCATCAATACCTGGATTTGGTGGCCATGTTTGCCCCTGTCACCAAGTGGAATGCCCAGATTGTGCGGCCCAGCATTACACCGGAAATTGTCCGCAAAGCCTTCAAAATTGCCCAGCAAGAAAAACCGGGAGCCGTACACATTGACTTACCGGAAAATATTGCTGCCATGCCCGCTGCCGGTTATGCCCTAAAAAAGGACCGCCAAGAAAAAGTCTATGCTTCGCTCAAAAGTATTGAACTGGCAGCGCAGGCCATCCAAAATGCTCATAGCCCATTAATTCTCGTTGGCAATGGAGCCATTCGCAATCATGCCCACGAAGCACTGGTGGAATTTGCCGAGCGGTTGAATATTCCCGTTGCCAATACCTTTATGGGCAAAGGGGTGATTCCCTATACCCATCCCCTGGCCTTGTGGAGTGTGGGATTACAACTGCGGGATCACATCAACTGCGCTTTAGATCACACGGATTTAGTGATTGCGATTGGTTATGATTTAGTCGAATACTCGCCCAAAAAATGGAATCCCCACGGCACCATCCCGATTATTCACATTGGGCAAACGGCTGCGGAAATTGATAGCAGTTATATCCCCATTGTGGAGGTGGTGGGAGACATTTCCGATTCGTTGCGAGAGATTCTCAAACGTGCCAATCGCGACGGCAAACCCGACCCCTATGCCCTAAAATTCCGGGAGGAAATTCGCGCCGATTATGAGCGCTATGCCCAGGACACCGAGTTTCCCATCAAACCGCAAAAATTGATTTATGATCTGCGGCAAGTGATGGCAGCCGATGATATTGTGATTAGCGATGTCGGTGCCCACAAGATGTGGATGGCGCGTCATTACCATTGCCTCCAACCCAACACCTGCCTTATTTCCAATGGCTTTGCGGCGATGGGGATTGCCGTACCGGGGGGAATTGCGGCGAAATTGGTGGCCCCGGAACGGCGGGTGGTGGTGGTCACCGGTGACGGGGGATTTATGATGAATTGCCAGGAATTGGAAACGGCCTTACGGGCAAAAACACCCTTTGTCACGATTATTTTTAATGACGGAGGTTATGGTTTGATTGAATGGAAACAACATCAACACTATGGGCACAGTCAATACATCCGCTTTGGCAACCCTGATTTTGTAAAACTGGCCGAAAGTATGGGCTTAAAAGGCTACCGGATCGAAAAAACTGAAGAATTTATCCCCACGCTGAAAATGGCGCTGGACCAACCGGTTCCCACCGTCATTGATTGCCCGGTGGACTATCGGGAAAACCTGCGGTTTACGCAACGGTCGGGGGATTTGGTCTGTCGCATTTAATTCACCTGGCAAACGGCAGGGGCCACGCGCTCAGCCAAGGAGATGCCTGACTGCAGGATTCCCACTGGTCAGCCGGTGCATTCTCTGCCCAGTGATGGACGGCCAGCACCATCTGGTCAATGCCCTGCCGCAGAATGGCCGCGGGTTGTTCCGACTGGTTGACCACAATCGCAAACACCAGTTTGGGCCGTTGCCGCGGTTGCAGGTAACCCGCGAGTGCCGCTACCCCTGCTAGCGTCCCCGTTTTGGCCTGCAACTGAATGTCCGACTGGAGAAACCGCCGTCGCAAGGTTCCCGGCAGCCCCGGCACAGCCAAGGAATCGGCATAACCAGGTTGGGCTGCCATCCCCTGCAAAGTCTGCACCAACGCCAAGGGGGTCACCCGATTGTGGCGCGACAGCCCCGACCCATCGCTTTGCACCACCCCGCCCGGTGTGACGCCCAAACCGGCCAGCACCTTACCCACCGCCTGAATCCCCGCCAAATCGCTGGGCAAGCGCGGATTGCTCACCGCCCCCAGATGCCGCAATAGGGCTTCCGCGGACAAATTATCACTGGCCCGGTTGATCTGGGTCACCAACTGTCCCACCGGCAACGAATCCACCGCCGCCACCTCCTTCCCCAAATCCTTGGGCAGCGCCCCCCGGTGGATCACCACTTTTTTGCCGGGAAACAGTCGGGTTAATGTTTGTACCAGGTACTGATCCGTATCCAGAATGGGCACGGTAAAACTCATGGACTGCCCCGCCACATCCCCGGAAATATGCAACTCCGGCAGCCCCGGCGGTATCCACAGGTGGATCGGTTGCACCGGCTGGCTTGTACTGCGGGTGGTATTGATAATGCGCCAATAGCGGGCCGCCAAAGGGTCAGACCATACCACCCGTGCCGGCTTCCCTGGTGTTTGGGCAACTAGGGAGAACTGACTTTCATTGCGATTGAGAATGAGACTATTAATCGGCACAATATCCGTTGTGAGAATATCCTGCCATTCCCACTCATGGTGAAAACTGGGGCCTTGAAAAAAGCCCGTTTGAATCACCACCGTATCAAAGGTTTGTCGCTGCACCGGTGTGATTTTTTGCGCCAATTGTTGCAATTTGCCTGTGGTTAAACCGGGGTCGCCCTGCCCCACCAAATGCAACTTTCTCCCCTGCTGATAAAACACAGTGCGCAGGCGATGGTTGGTTCCCAAATGCACCCAAGCCGCCGCCGTGGTCAATAATTTCATGGTGGAAGCGGGTAAGAAAAAACGCTGGCTCTGATGCGCGTAAAGGGTGCGGGGCGGGTTCTCCTGGGTTTGAATCAAAATCCCCCAATGCGCCTGGCGGTACTCCGGCTGCTGCCGAATTTCCTCCAACGTTGTGGTCAAGGCCGTGCGGCACAGGTGCACCGGAACGGATGGATTGGCAAACAACATGGAGGTTCAGAAACGTTGCTGATGTCAGGAGAAGATACGTTCATGGTATCGCAACCAGTTGCCAGCCGCGCGCGAGAATTGATACGCTAGATGATCACGATGGCGGCTGTAGCCAAGCGGTTAAGGCAGAGGATTGTGGCTCCTCTATGCGCGGGTTCGAATCCCGTCGGTCGCCCTAGGGGAAGGATGTGTTGTTGTTCGTTTGTCACCGTGATTGCCTGGTGGTCATTTGTAAAAAAAAATGTAAAAAAATTTATGAATCAAGGGGATGGCAATTTGGTGTGCAACCAAGTTAGGGATTGGCAATTGCTCAAGGGATTATTGCGGGACAACACCCGGAACCTCTAGACCAGTCAGGTATCCGATTGGGATTGGCCATGGGTGTGCGATTATTCTCTCTAGGTATTGTCCCGCGAGATTCCCAGACCACCGCCTGCCGATGAGTTCACAAGGCAACCCTTTGGTTTATGTTTGGATCAATTCCCGGAAATGGATGGTGCGACCGGTTAGGCCGTGGTGGGGAATGGTGCTCGGTTTGGGGATAGGAATGGGGCATCCCCCGGCTCCGGCGCTCACCCCCTATACGGTGGTGGATGAATTGGGTCAGAGCCGCTACCAGGTGCATCCCCAAATGGTCTTCCGGGAACACCCACTGCCATCGGGACGGGTGACGTTTGCCCCCCAGGAATTGCTGATTGTTTTGATCAATACGCGCCGCTATTTCCGGGAACAGGCAGCCCAGGATGCGGTGATTCAGCGCCCAGGACTGTTGGGCGCCTGGGGGATACAGGTGGCCGATGTCACCCGCACCTTGGATTTCATGATTGATGTGTTGCTGCACGACCTCACCCATGCCCAGCCGCTGCGTTTACAAAATCCTGACTTTATTCGCACCCATTTTCGGGCATGGCGTTGGCAGGCGTATCATCCCCAACATGGCACGTCTCCCCAGGTACGGTTGACCAAATATGCGGTGTTTCGCCAGCGAGGTATGCGCCGACCCCAAGGAGCCTATGTTCATGCCCTCTACAGCATCAATGACGCTTGGGCCGCGGAAGAATTCTACAAAAAATACACCAAACAGGAGGTCCTGGCCGGGGCCTATGCACCTGGTCGTCCCGATGCGCTCAAAGTGACGCCCTTGGCCTACGTGACGCGGGAAGGGTTGGAGGAGGCATTACTGCAAGGAACCATCTTGCTGGAATTTCCTGACCGCAGCACCAGTTATTTCAACGTGGATAGAAATAACGGCATTCCGTTTGTACGGGGGGTGCATCCCTGGGACCAACAGCGGTATTGGTACTTTCGGGAGGTGGATACCATCCGGGGCTATGGCAATGAGATTGGCAATAAAATCCCCATCCGGCCAGGGGTGACGTTTGCCGGAGATGTGTGGAATGTGGGCTTGGGACGTATGGTTTTTGTAGAACAAGCGCCGGGGCAATGGCTGCTCGGAACCATTGCCGATACCGGGGGAGCATTTGCAGCGAATTTGGGGCAATTGGATTACTTGGCAGGCATTTTTCCAAGCCGTCGGGAATTTTTGGCCTACAATCGCCGGCTACCGGAGTACACCCAAGCCTATATCCTCATGAAAAAATGAGATGAGATCAGACCATTAACCCTATCCGGCCAA
>NZ_JBRCEP010000028.1:0-20812 GCF_053491055.1 Gloeomargarita sp. | reverse complement strand
TACATCGGCAATTTTTTTAATGCCCTAAAGTCATGCTCAATGTCATTGAGGTCTGGGGAATAAGCCGGCAAAAACAATACCATATGCCCTGCCGCTTTTACTCATTCTCGCCTGCGTTTCTGACGATCAATCGGTGCCTTGTCCCAAAGGAACACCGAAGGCCCCGCTAACCATTCGTTCGCATCAGCGGCGCGGAGCGCGTTGCCATAGCAGGGGTGCCTGAAGGGGGGCGTCAGCGATGAAACCCGCACGCTCTGCAGTAGCATGAGTGCGGGAGTATGTCACCTGCTGGAACATTTATGGGACGACAGGGGTATTGGGCGTTGACGCTAGCCAGTCTGGTCTGGGTTTTGGTCGCTTGCCAAGGTAGCCGAGAAATCCAAATTTTGCAGACCACCAACCGGTGCATCAAATGTCGGTTGCGGGGGGTCAATCTGGCAGGGCAAAGGTTTCCCAAGGCCATTCTCACAGGCGCAGATTTACAGAGGGCGGATTTGCAAGGGGCGGTGCTGACAGGGGCAGATTTGCGGGGTGTGAACCTGCGGCAGGCAAACTTGGCGGGGGCCAACCTGGAGGGAGCCAATTTGGGGGAGGCGGATTTAACAGGGGCCAATCTGGAGGGGGCGAATCTGCGACAAACAAATTTGTTTCGAGCGCAATTGTCAGGGGCGAATTTGACCAAAACGGACCTCCGGCAGGCGGTTTTGTTTGGAGCGAATTTGATGAATACCCAATTGGCTCAGGCGGATTTGGTGGGGGCAAATTACAGCGATTCAACTCAGTTTCCGCCGGGATTTGATCCGGTGAGCCAACTGATGGAACGGCTGAAATAACCCCTACCCTTGCCAACGGCCAGGGAATTGGGCATGATAATAAACATAACCTTAAATAGCGATGATAAAAGCGTTTTAATCTGGAATGGGACAATCAGTAGGACTGACGGAACGCCAGCAACAGGTGTTACAGGCTACTGTTGAGCACTACGTTGCTACGGGGGAGCCGGTGAGTTCCCAGACCTTGGTGACCAAGTACGGGATTCCGGCGAGTTCGGCAACGGTGCGACAGGCGATGGGGCGTTTGGAGCAGGCGGGTCTGTTGTATCAGCCCCATACGTCGGCGGGGCGCATTCCCTCGGATTTGGGCTACCGGCACTACGTGGATTGGTTGCTGCAGCGGCAGGAGGCGGTGGCGCCGGCCCGGGTGGAACCGCTGTTGCCCCAGGGGGTGGAGCATCTGGAGGAAATTTTGCGGCAGGCGGCGCAGCTTTTGTCCCAACTGAGCGGTTCGATGATTCTGATTACGCGTCCCCAACCCCGGAGCGCCAGGTTGCAGTACCTGCGGTTGGTGGCGGTGGGGGAACGGGTGGCGCTGATGGTGGTTTTGGAAGGGGAACGGGTGGAATCCACGCTGCTGGATTGGGTGCCACCGGCGGGGGAAGAGGTGGACTCGGCCCTGGAGATGCTGGCGCAGTTTTTGAACTACCACCTCTACGGGCGGACGTTGCAGGAGATTGCCCACTTGGATTGGGCGGGGCTGGAGCAGGAATTTGCCTCCTACGGGAATTGGTTGCGCACATTGTTGCCGCCTTTGACCCACCAACTGCGGCTGTGGGGGCAACCCACCACCACTGCGCCCCTGGTGATTAGCGGGGTGGCAGCGGCCCTGCGGCAACCGGAATTTCAACAGGCCGAACGGGTGCAACCGGTGATGCAGGTACTGGAAACGGAGCAGGAACGGCTGGGGGCACTCCTGTGGGCCACGCCAGAGGAAACGGCAGCGCAAAAGCCCCCTGTGCGGGTGATCATCGGCCAAGAAAATCCCCTCGAACCGATGCACATTTGCAGTTTGGTTTCTACCCTGTACTGGCAAGATGGGCTGCCGGTGGGGGCAGTGGCAATCCTGGGGCCGAAACGCATGGCCTACGGACGGATGATTGCCCTGGTACAGGCGGGGGCGCAGTACGTGTCGCAAGCCCTGGGAGCCGCCTCATGAGGGAACGGGGCAAGCTGACGGCGGTGGTAACAGGGACGGTGGCCATTCTCCTGGGCGTCCTGTATCTCCTGATCACCTTCATTCTGGACAACCGGGGTGTTCTGCAACCGGCGCCTACCATTGATGTGGGTTGGCTGCTGTCCCGTTTTGTGGCATGGTAAAGGGGAAAAGCGCGCTGATGGCTATGACCCCTGCGGAAATTCAAGCCTTTCTGGAACAGGTCATGCAGGACCCCCAGCAGCAGGAACGCTTCCGGGAAGCCAAGGACCCGGCAGCCCTGGTACAGGTCGTCGTAACCCTGGCAACCGAAGCGGGTCTGGACGTGACTCCTGCGGAAGTGGCGGCGGCTTTGGGCACAGCGGCATCCCCCCCGGACCGCTCGCAGATGACCATTGAGCAACTGCTGCAGGAATGCCGCACCGAACAGACCATGACCCTCTGGACGGAGGAAGTGGAGGGAAAAGTTACCGGCCTGGTGTTTGCCGCCGCCAATCCCCACCCGCTGCTGGTGCGGTTATTTCGCTTTCTTGTGCCGAATTAGCCCAACTGCTGGAGCAATTGCCACACCAAATAGGAGTTTTTGAACAACAACGTCCAAAAAGCGCCAAACAGCACGATGGCGAATAACACCCCATTCAAAAAACGACCAATCTCCCGGTTGTACCCCAGGGCATTGTCCTCCCGACTGGCCGTGAAAAACAACGACCAGGCTTGCGTGGCCGTAATCCGCTCAAACCGGTTGAACCCAGGCCGAAACACCACCGGCCCCAGCAACGCCGGATTGCGAAATTCAAAATCCGTCCGCATCGCCCTACCTCCCAAAAACATCTAACTTTATGTAAACAAATGTAACAAACTCTTTACAAATCTGTCAAGTTTTTTTTTCAAGAGAGGGTGAGGAGGGGTTGGTTGGGCCAGATGACCGCGCCGGTGAGCAGGTCGCGGGCGGCAAGGCAGAGTTGGCGTTGGCGGTTGACGGTAAACGCCAGGTGGAGGCGGTCCTGTCCTGGTTGGCCGGGGGGGTCAAGGGGGAGGAGCAGCCGTTCATGGAGCACCTGCACCTGGGGGGTGGTCAGGGGTTGGGGGCGCAGGACGAGCCGCCCGTTGTGGAAGTAAACCGCCCCTTGCCCCAGCGGGTAGCTGAGTTCTCCCAAGACCAATTCCACGGCTGTTTGGTCCGGTTGGGAGGCCCCCAGTATGAGTTCCACCGGTTCTGGGCTGGGGTAGGGGTGCCCGGCGGGAATCAGTTCGTGCCAGTGGTGTCCCTGCCGCCTTTTGTCCCAGTAGCGCAGGCCGTAGCTGTGATACAAAAAATCCTCAATCTTGGCCGCCAAATTGACCCCTAAAGCGCCATAGGCAACAGCGGTGAGCGAACGGTGGTGATGAATTTTGGCACGGGGGAAATAGCCCTGCAACCACTGCTGGACGGCGGGCATTTGGCTGGTGCCGCCAATAAGTAACACCGCATCCACATCCTTGGGACGGTAGCCCTGCACTTCTGCCTGGGTTAAGAGGTGGTGCATGGCCCCATCCAACCGGCTAAAAAAACCGTGCGCTCGCAGAATTTGCTCTAGCTCTGTGCGTTCCAAAAACCAATTTTGGGCGCGGTCATGTTCCGGGTCAAAAAAGAGTTGATTGGCCTGGGGTTGGGTCGAAAGTTGAATTTTGAGCGCTTCAGCAATCTGTAGGGTAAGGGGCACCTGCTCCCCAGGCGATAACCCCTGTCGTTGTAGTAAATAAGCAAAAATCCACCGGTCAATATCGGCGCCCCCCAAATTCAGCCCTACCTTTGCCAAGATTTGGGCTTGCCGCGTTTGTTGTGTCCCGGTAAAGAGCCGGGTTCCGGAGCGGAGTATCCAACCCAGGTGGGTTTTGGTGCCCGGTCGTTGCAGTTGGACGAGCGCCACATCCAGCGTCCCACCGCCAAAGTCCACCACCAAAACCAGTTCGCTCGCTGCCACCCCATAGCCAATGGCTGCTGCCGTCGGTTCATCCAAGAGGCGAATCTCCCGGAACGGCCATTGTTGCGCCACTGCCGCCAACCATTGGCGGTAGGATGCAAAGGCATCAACAGGAGTGGTTAAGACCAACGTATCCAGAGAATAGTTTTGCTGTTCGATGCCCTGCAGCAACCGTTGCAAAAACAATTCTCCTACCCGTTTGATCTGGGGATCATCGGGGGTTTGGGAGGTTAATAATTGCCGTTTGAAGTGGTGGAAAATGGGCGTTTGGGGAGATTTTTTTCTCATATACTCCCGCACTTCCTGACCACAGAGGAATCCCCCGGAATCAGGATGCACCCAACAGGCCAGGGTGGGGATCAACCCGTCTGCTTGGGATAATCCGGTTAAGGCCACCGTTTCCGGCTGACCCGTCGTCGGAGAACGGCGGGCAACCACCGTATTACTGCTCCCAAAATCAATGGCGTAATCCATAGTTTTTATGATAAAGGGCAAGCGTGGGGGAACCAGCGGGTCATGGCGCACCAACAGAGGGTTTCTACCCATTCCACCACTGCCCCGTAGGTGTCGCCTGTGTGCCCCCCCAACTGCCGGTACAGCGCCCAGCCGACGGTTAAGGCCAAGCCACAGCCCCAACCCGTGAGCACCAAGGGCAAGGTCCATTGGCCGGTGATGCCTCCCCACAGCCCTGCCCACCCCACCAGCAGCACCCATCCCGGCACCCATTGCCACCGCTGCGGTTCCTGGTGGTGAATTTTCCCTTTGCCTTCCGGGCGCAAATAGGGATAAAAGCTAATGGCTGCCACCTGTCCCCACCGCCCCCACCCCATTGCCCCGGTCAACAGCCAAAACCGTTCCGTCGGCAAACTCCCTAGGGCCATGATTTTGAGAACGATGACCAGGCAACCGGCCATCACCCCATAGGCACCCGTGCGGCTATCCCGCATGACGGTTAACCGTCTTCGGGGGTCGGTCACGCTCAGGCCATCTGCCGTATCCATTACCCCGTCGAGGTGCAGGCCGCCGGTTAGCGCCACCCCCAAGGCCACCAGCAAGCCACTGCGGGGCAAAAGGGGCATGGGCGCCAGCAACCCATCCGCCAGAAACAGCACCGTCCCCAACAGCACGCCAATCAAGGGTGCCCACACCGCCACCTGCCGTACCTCTGCCCCCGGCGGCACCGGTACGACGGTATAGAAGGCCACCGCTCCCCAAAACCGCCGCCACAGCCGACCCATTGCGCTAAAATTGACCAGGACGCTTTCACCCTAACAGGTCAAAAACATGGTTGAACCTCTAGTACTCAGCATCGTTTTGGGGTTGGTGCCCGTGACGTTGGCCGGTCTATTTATGGCCGCCTACAAGCAATACCAACGCGATTAATGCCGTGGACCTGTCCCTAGGACGCCCATCGGTAAAAACTCAAAACCGTATCGCCATACTGTTTCTGGCGCGTGCGTACCAAGGCCAAGTATTGTTCTGGTAGGGGAGTGTGCACCCGGTGTTCGACGGCTAACGCTCCCTGGGGAGCCAGCAACCCATACTGCACAATTCCAGCCAAAACCGGCAAATATAACCCGCTGGCGTAAGGGGGATCGAAATAAATTAGGTCAAATGTAGTGTGCAAGCTCGCCAGACACCCCGGCAAGGTGCCCCTTTGCACCTGAAAAGCCTGGTTGGCGTGCCCGGCCAACTGCCGGATGGCTTTGGGGGAAGCATCGACGGCCACCACCAAGCGCGCCCCCGCCTGGCGAGCAGCCAAAGCCACCGCACCCGTACCGGTACACAAATCCAAAAACACTGCCCCTGCCAGTTCCTGTCGCCAGATATTGATCAGGGCGGCCCGGACTTTGGCAGTCGTCGGTCGCAAGTCCATCGGTCGGGACACCGCCTTAAAACGGGGGAGACTAGGCCGTAAGCCGGGTTCTGTTCGAGGGCGATTATCTCTCTGGGATGACGGTTACCCGCCACCTCTAGCGGTTCTTTAGCACGGGACGGGAAAAAGACCAACCCTTGTCCCTTTACCTTGCTCTCACCTGGGGTTTACCGAGCCAGTACCTCACGGTACTGCTGGTGCGCTCTTACCGCACCTTTGCACCCTTACCTGTGCTGACCTAAGCCAGCCATCGGCGGTATGTTTCTGTGGCACTTTCCTCGCGATCGCTCGCACTGGGCGTTACCCAGCAGGTTTGGTCTTTCGAGAGCCCGGACTTTCCTCAGATGCACAGCATCCGCAATCGCCACACCTAGTCTCCCACCTTTTAGTCTAGCGCAAGATTTGGCAGGAGCTGGTTTTATGGGATATAATCAATGACTGTCCCTAAATGGCTTTAGGGAACTTGTTGGCTTTTAGGAGGTTCAGTCCCCTTGGGTAATCAGCAGAAGGCAGGTGTGGGTTTTACCCACGAAGAGTTTGCGGCCTTGCTTGACCGCTACGATTATCGGTTTCATCCGGGGGATATCGTGCCGGGGACGGTGTTTGCCCTGGAACCGAAAGGGGCGCTGATTGATATTGGGGCAAAGACGGCGGCCTTTATCCCCTTGCAGGAGATGTCGATTAACCGGGTGGATAGCCCGGAGGAAGTGCTGCGACCGGACGAGACGCGGGAGTTTTTTATCCTGTCGGACGAGAATGAGGAAGGGCAGTTGACGCTCTCGATCCGGCGGATTGAATATATGCGCTCCTGGGAGCGGGTGCGGCAGTTGCAACGGGAAGATGTGACGGTGCGGGCGGTGGTGTTTGCCATCAACCGGGGCGGGGCGTTGGTGCGGATCGAGGGGCTGCGGGGGTTTATTCCGGGTTCCCACATCAGTACCCGCCATGCCAAGGAGGATTTGATGGGGCAGGAGTTGCCCTTGAAGTTTTTGGAGGTGGATGAGGAGCGCAACCGGTTGGTGTTGAGCCATCGCCGGGCGTTGGTGGAACGGCAGATGAACAAGCTGGAAACCGGCGAGGTGGTCACGGGAACGGTGCGGGGGATCAAGCCCTACGGTGCGTTTATTGATATTGGTGGGGTAAGCGGCCTATTGCACATTTCGGAAATTTCCCATGACCACATCGAAACGCCGCACAATGTCTTCTCGGTGGGGGATGAATTGAAGGTGATGATCATTGACTTGGATGCGGAACGGGGGCGGATTTCCCTGTCTACCAAGCAGTTGGAGCCGGAGCCGGGGGATATGGTGCGCAACCGGGCGGTGGTGTTTGAGCGGGCCGAGGAGATGGCGCAGCGCTGGCGCGAGAAACAGGCGGCCAAGTTAGCAGGCGCTCCGGAGGAGGGGGAACTGGCGGAGGCGGTGTCGGCGACGGAGGAAGATTTGACCCCGGCGGCGATTTAGCCCGGTCTATGTTGGTGCAGATTGGGGCGGATGCGCTGACGGTGTTTTGGGGCGAGTGGTTGGACTTGCGGGTGCGTTTGCCGCAGGTGTTCGCCTCGGGGCTGGTTTCGCCGCTGATTTACATCCTGGCGTTTGGGTTTGGTTTGGGGAGTTCCCTGAGCCGGCCGCCTTTGGGCAATTCCTACCTGGAATTTATCCTGCCGGGGATGGTGGCGCTCTCTTCGATGATTATTAGTTTTGCGGGCACGACGTTTTCGATTTGCGGGGACCGGCTGTTCAACAAAACGTTTGAGGAACTGTTGCTGGCGCCGGTGCATCCTTTGGGGGTGTATTTGGGCAAGGTGTTGGCGGGGGTGGTGCGGGGTTTGTTGACGGCGCTGGCCATTATCCTGATCAGTGTGCTGTTTACCGGCAGGGTGGGGGGGTTTTTGCACCCGTTGTTTTTGTTGGTGGTGACGCTCAATTGCCTGGTGTTTGCCGGGTTGGGGGTGATCGTGGGGTTGAGTGTGGCTTCGCTGGAAACGGTGGGTTTGTACAACAATTTTTTGATTGTGCCGATGTCGTTTCTGGGGGGGACGTTTTTTGACCCGAATACGGTGCCGGGATTGCTTAAGGTGGTGGTGTACGCCATTCCCCTGACCTATGCCAGTGTGGGGTTACGGGCGGTGGCGTTGGGGGGGGTGTTTCCCTGGTATGCGCCGGTGGTGTTGGCAGCTATGGCGTCAGTGTTGGCGGCAATGGGCGCCTATCAATTTGCCCACCAGCAGGATTAAAAAATTCGCGCGTTTCAGGGGACATCATTGCCGCTTGGCCTGCGCGGGGGCAGGATTGTGTGGCACGCTGCAACCAACGTTCATAGATGCGCGTCAGGGAAAAGGCTTAATGAGAAATTTTTTTTGCTATAGATGGGGATTCAGCGCCTCAATGACCCTGCTTGGTATGATTCTGGCAGCAAGGCTGCTCTGCCAATCCCATGCACATCGCCGGTTACGTGCGGGGTAACCAGGGGCTAAACAGCAGGGCTACCGTGACGCCCAATAGGCCACCGGCAACCACCTGGGCGGGGGTGTGGCCAAGCAGTTCGTACAAGGGGTTGTGGTCTTGGAACTCTTCATGTTCCCGGCGCAGGGTGTCCACCATCTGGTTGAGCAAACGGGCATGGCGGCTGGCGGCCAACCGTACCCCGGAGGCATCGTACATGACAATCAGGGCGACGACGACGGCGATGGCAAATTCCGGGCCATTCCAGCCCCAGGTTTGTCCCACGGCCACGGCCAAGGCCGCCACCAACGCCGCATGGGAACTGGGCATCCCCCCGGATTGCACCAGGATTTTGGGGTTCCACTGCTGATGGCGCACCAGGAACACCAGGAATTTCGCCACTTGCGCCAGACCACAGGCCAGCAGGGCAACGAGTAACACTCCGTTCCAGGCCGCCATGTTCCTCCTTTCGGTATGCTCTGCTTCTATTATCTTTCTTAGGGGAGTCTGGTTCAATGGCTGCGGGCAACCACAAATTCCGCCAGGGCTTGTAAAGGCACGGCTGCTTCCCCCCAGGGGGCCAACACGTCCTTGGCCGCTTGCACCAACTCCTGAGCCTGGCGACGAGATTCCTCGATGCCCCACAAGCGGGGGTAGGTGACTTTTTGGGCTTGCAGGTCCTTGCCGGCGGTTTTCCCCAGTTCTGCTGCCGTGCCGGTGATGTCCAAAATGTCATCCACAATTTGAAAGGCCAGCCCCACATTGCGGGCGTACTGGGTGAGGGCTTGGATCAATTCTTCGCTGCCGTCGGCAAGAATCGCCCCGGAAACCACAGAAATTTCCAGCAGGGCGCCGGTTTTGTGGGTGTGGATAAAATGCAAGGTTTCCACACTCACATCGGTTTTGCCCTCGCATTCCAAATCCACCACCTGCCCCCCCACCAAACCCGTAGCCGCCACCGCATGACCCAGCCGGGCGACGACTTCCAACACCTTGTCCGGAGCCACCCCTTGGGTCTGGCGCACCAGCCATTCAAAGGCATAAGCCAACAGGCCATCCCCGGAGAGAATGGCAATGGCCTCCCCGTAGATTTTGTGGTTGGTCAGGCGTCCCCGGCGGTAGTCGTCGTTGTCCATCGCCGGGAGGTCGTCGTGGATCAAGGACATGGTATGCACCATTTCCAGGGCGCAGGCGGTGGGCATTGCCATCTCTACCGTTCCCCCGGCCAACTCACAACTGGCCAGACACAAAATCGGGCGTAACCGCTTGCCACTCCCCAACAGGGAATAGCGCATGGCCTCATAAATCCGTTCGGGGTAGCGAATGGGCAGAGCTGCTGCCAACGCCTCCTCTATCCACTGTTGCCGCTCCCGGAGATAGGCTGCCAGGTCAAAGGGAGTTCCTCCACCCGCACTGTTGCTCATGGTTTTGTCACACGCTGCCCCGCTGACTGCTTTGATCCTAACCGATGCCGGGGGTCACGGACTAGCCGCTAACCGCCCGTTGGCCGCCTCATCTCGGTCAGGGTAGAAGCTGTGCTCAAGGGGGATGAACTCCGCCGGACGACGCAGCAGCACCAACCCATTGTGCACCCGGCTGCCCGGCACCAGCACCTGCCCCCCCAGCACCAGGCTGGTGGATGTGCCCCCGTCCAGATTCAAGGCCGCCACCGCCCCCACATCCTGCATGATCTGGCTAAGTTCGGCCAGCGTCGGCCCCTGGCTGTAAGCCTCATGGCCCCCAACCGTGACCCACAGCCAGCGACCGGAACGGGTGACCCCCAGGGCACTGCGGGGCGCTTTTTGGTGGGAAAAAAAGGGCTGAAAATGCTCCTGTGCGGGCGCCAGCACCACCCGGCCCTCCTGGAGTAACAGTGGCCCTGCCCCCAGAGCGTGGGGATAGTGCTGCACAGCGGGGGGGAACAATTGCTGGCTCAAATGCACCGTCGCTCCCAGGGGAAATTGACTGCCCAGATGGACCAACCCCCGTCCCACCAACACATAGCCGTCCAAAGGGATGGGCATGGGGTTGCCGTTGGTTACGCCCACCACCCGATTCTGCACCACCCGAATGACCGTCTCCCCCTGGGTCAAGGGCGTATAGATGGCTCCCCAGTGGGGCGTGTAGCGGGCGATACCTTGGTGCACATAGCCAGAATTCACAGTTTGAATCGCGATGGGGGTTCCCTGATTCACCTGCACCTGCTCCTGGAGTTGCGCCCGGGCCAAGACCAATTCCCCCCGGTCATTCCAGGCGGCCATGCCCCGGTTGAGAATGGGACTACTGTACCATTGCCCCTGCCAGCGGATGGCGCCCAGCGGCAGTTGGGTGTGGCGGTTAAAAAAGCCGCCGTTGATGGCTGCCACCCCTTGCACCTGTTGGGCCAACACCAGGAGCGGCGCCAAACCCGTCTGCCCCCGACTGCCCTCCCACACCGGGCGCATGGTGTACTGCTGCGGGTCAATGTCTAGCCAGGTCACCCCGTAGCCCCGCACCACTTCCTGCCGCCATTGCAACCCCGGCGCCCAGTGAATCGTTCGCTTTTCTACTCCTGATTGCGGCTCCACGACCAAGCGCGGGGGGTCGGGCAAGGTCGTCACCCGCATCGGTTGGTCAAAGGTCAACACTGTGGTCTGGGCGTGGAAATGCAGGTCAGGAAATTGTTGGCGCCATGCGGGCCGACCCAGAGCAAAGATGCGCAAAATGGTCTGATTCCCTTGCCTTTGGACCTGCCAAGGGGCAACCCTATCCAGCTCAATCACCGTGCGGCGAGGACTCTGGCGAATCCTTTGCATCTGCGCCACCGGCGCCCTAAGGCGGAGTTCATTCCCCTGCACCTGGGCCTGCCAACCCGCCTTGGCAAACAGCTCCGTTACATCCAAAAACCGGCGGTTGTACTGCGGCTGCCAGGACACGGCCAAGTCTTGCACCGGGCTAAACCAAACGACCGGCTGCTTCTGAGGGCGACGACTGCTGCGTAATTCTATCCCCAACCGCTGGGTTGCATCCGCATCACTAATGGCAAAACGCACTCGCCCTTGGGCATCCTGCCACTGCCGCCAGGCCCCTACCCAGGTTTCCCCGTTGAAGCTCAGCCGTTGGGTCAAAACCGGGGGTTGGGGTGCAGGTAAAGGGATGTGCGCTACGAACATCAGGCCAAACATCGGTTTTCTTGCCTCCTTAGGTCATGCAAATGATGTTGACCCAGACAGGAAAGTTGCCGGCTGTACCTGCGCTAAAGATAGCTCCCTTCGCTACGGGAATAACCCGATTTGTCTCAACTAGAATTGACGACAAGCGGGTAATTCCGTCATATCTTTGCCCCTATCATCGAAGGCGGTGGCATCGCCAGCCTATCGGCAGTTGGCACAGGAATAGGCAATGCCCTACAACCCGATGTTGATGAATACTTATTTGGGTTTTGGCCGGTTGCCCAGTGGCGTTGCATATTCGCAACAGAACCTGGCATTAAAAAGCGGAGTTATTCGACAAGCGACGCCAGGCCTACCAGTGCCATAAAGCCCAAGGTTGACCGATTTCTATCGTTAAATACACAGTTTATCCCTAGACTGCGTAATGGTCATCAGTCTTTCCAAACACAAGGATTCATCCCCTATCTCTCCTCAATTATGGGCATTGTTGAAATTGATGACTCTCCAAACGGCAATGGGTTGCAGCTTGCGGGTATGGGGAACATGCATGCCGCCAGCGCCATCCTATAAAGGCATCTCGACTACAATGGCGATCAATGCGATTGCAGACGGTCGCACGCGCAATCATAGCCCTTGGTTTCCTGTGAGGAGTCGTTTTATGCGTCCGATTGACCCAGTGATTGCCCGTTTTGCCCTGGCGCTGCCCCTGCTGACAGCCAGCGCAGTATCTGCCAACCCAGCGGGAAATAAACTTGCGGTGCCATCCTCTCCCCCCGCTCCCACAACCGCCACGACAAACACCACTCCGGTTAACGCTCAACCTACCCAAGCAACGACGAACACCGCTCCGGTTACTACTAAACCTGCTCAAGCAACAACAAACAGCACTCCAATTAACCCTAAATCTGCTCCGATTAACACGAAACCTGACCAAGTTAACGTTAAACCGACGCAACCCAAGCCCAACACTGCTCCGGCGAACGCTCAACCTACCCAAGCAACGACGAACACGACTCCAGCAAATACAAAACCTGCTCAAACAACGACCAAAACCGCTCCGGCGAAGGTTAACCCCAGTGCGGCGACGACCACACCCCAGCCGATGACGGCCATTCCCAAGGTAGAAATGCCGCCCCCAACGCCGACACCGGTTAACGTGCAACGGGTGTTGTACGTCGATCCGGTGAGCGGGCAGGACACCCACAACGGTCAAACGCCGCAAACTGCGTTGAAGACCATCACCCAAGCGCTGAAATTCGCCGAGGGCGGTACGCTCATCCAATTGGCGCCTGGTCGGTACACGGCTGAATCCGGGGAGCAATTTCCGCTCAAACTCAAACCCGGCGTGATTCTGCGCGGCAATGAAGCCACCCGGGGCGAAGGTGTGGTGATTGAAGGGGGCGGACGGTTTGTCAGTCGGCTGTTTGCCCGCCAAAATGCCACCATCCTCGCCGGTGAAACCAGCCACATCCTCGGCGTGACCGTCACCAACCGCAATACCCGAGGCACAGCCATCTGGGTCGAATCCACCAACCCCTACATCCGCAACTGCACCTTTACCCACAACCACCGGGAAGGGGTCTTTGTCACCGGCGAGGGCGTACCCCGCATCGAGGACAACCTCTTTATCCACAACGGAGGCAACGGGATTTCTTTCACCAAAGCCGCCAAGGGAGAGGTGCGGCGGAATGTCTTTATCCAAACCGGGTTTGGCCTGGCCATTGGCGGGGTTTCTTCTCCCATCGTGGCCGATAACCGCATCGAAAACAACGTAGATGGCGTGGTGATCAGCGATGTGGCCCGTCCCATCCTGCGCGGCAATCGCATTGCCTTCAACCGCCGTGCCGGCATCATTGTGATTTCCCGCGCGGAACCGGATTTGGGCACCGTCGCCAGCCCCGGCAACAATACCTTCTACAACAACGGCAACCACGACCTGCACAACGCCACCAAAACCATTACCCTGGTCAGCGTGGGCAACCGCCTGGATGTGACCAAGGTCAACGGCCAAGTCCAGGTGCAGTAGGCCGCACTCTGGCGCGGTAGAACAATTCCAAACTGGCGGGTGTCCCCACAAACCGCCAGTGCCAGGGTTCGTAGCTGATCCCTTGGGGGTTGTTGCGGGGAAAAGACAGTTCAAAGTGGAATTGGGCTGCCCGTTTTTGTAGCCAGGCAAAGGCTGCCGTGTGCTCAAACGCCTCCTGCAGGTGGGTCTCCGGTTGCCGACCATCGCCGATGTCTAGGGCATAACCCGTGTGATGTTCGCTATAGCCCGGTGGGGCACTCACCTGCGCCCGCTCCGTGACCTGCTGGCGTCGCTCCGCTTTCACCGCAAAAAACAATTCCTGTTGCTGTTGCCGGGTGCGAAACCCCGACAGGGGCACAAGGATGACTCCTTCCGCCTGGGCCGCCCGCTGCATGGCCAAAAAAGCCTGCGCCGCATTCCGATGCAATCGCACCCGCCCATCTGCCGTCACCGGTTGCAAATCCTGGGGATGGGCCTCTGGGTAGGGTAAATGGCCTAACAACTGCTCAGGGGTAGGGTCAGGCGTAGCAGTAGGCGTAACCGGCGCAGGACGACTGCGGAACCCAACCCACCACATTGCTCCTGCCAGCAGCGGCACCACCAGCCAACGCCAACGGGCACGCGGAGCTGCCACAGCAAGCTGCCGCTTCGCTTCAGGAATGTCATCAATCTCAGGCACCGGTTGCACGCCTCACCTCCGCATCCATCGCCCCCCAGGTTTTATGTTCAGCATATAGCACGCTCAAATTGATTCGTTGAGAAGCACAACCATCGCACGAACATTGACCCCCTCCTTGGTTCGAGAGCGTTTTTTGGTCGCCTGGGGACGCAGGTCATTCTTGCCCACACCGTCCCCGCACCTAAAAAAAATTAAAAAAGTTAGAGTGTGTAGTGAAAATCCTCTACCAACATGCCCGGTACCAATGCCCCGCCCAAACTGCGGTGTTCGTAGGTATCCGTAGCAGGAATCAACACTTGGCTTTGGGTTAAATCCATTAACCCGGTTCCCCAAAAATGATAGAGACTCTCATCAAAGCGCAGATGTTCAATGGGAGCAACCCGCTGACCCCCTTCCACCCAAAAACAGGCATAGCGGGTCATACCCGTAATCCGCCCCGCTGCCTGGTCACTCCAATTCAAATAGTGCAAATTGGCAACATACAACCCCCGCTCCAGGGCAGCCCACACCTGGTCATCCGCCAGCGAACCAGGCAGAATTTCCGGCGCCCGCAGGTATTCCCCTTGCACCGCCCCGTTGGCGGTCACCCCGTATTCTTTGGCCGTGCGATTGCTGACCAAGGTTTGCACCAACAGGCCCTGCGCAATCAGCGGCACCTGCGCGGGGGCCAGATCGCCCTGGTCGTTGAACCGGGGAACCGCAACAGCCTGGAAATTTTCCCGCAGATAGAACCGTTCAGACAGCCGCCTTTCTCCCCGTCGCAACGGCAGCAGCGCACTCGTGCCCTGACGCATGGCCGCCTCGCTGACTCCCCCCCAGGACAACATCCCCACCAATTCCGCCACCGCCGCTGGCGCCAAATAGGTGCGGTAACGCCCAGGGGGAAGCGTTTTTGCCGGTTGAGCCAACAGTTCCAACTGCTGGGCGAGGTCGGCCACTTGCGCCTGCCACTTGCCCACCTCCCAAGTGCGGTCGGCATAGTAGCCCTTGACCGCCCGCTGCTCGGCATTGAATAGGGAATAGTCCAGCGTAAACCCGTCGGTTTGGAACCAGTGGGACTGCCCAGCACTGTCCGCGTAGGCGCGCACCTGGGGGCCGCCTGCATACAAGCCGGTAAAATCCAACCCCTGCACCGTCGCCACCAAATCAGCCAGCAACTGGGCAAAAGGGGGCATGACCCCAGGGAGAACCACATGGCTGTGTTGCGCACCGCTTGGCAGGACAAGAAACGGGTCCGGGGGCAATTGGGGTACCTCCTGGCGCAGTTCCGCCACCGCTTCCTGGAGTTGCACCCGATCCACTTCCACCACCCCCACCAGAGGAATCTGCCGATAACCACTGCGTCCGGCCACCATCAGGGTCACCTGTAGCTGGGCATCCTGCACCGTTCCGCTTTGACGGATGGCCGCCCGGTTAAACCGCACAAAATCGCTGGCCTCGGCCACCAACTCCGCCCGCCAGGCCTCCGGCAGCTCATGCAACAGCGCCAGGCACGCCTGCCAACTGGCCGCCACCGCCGCGATAAATTCAGCCATGCCCTTCCCCTAAAACTCCCTTTATTATGACAGCCCTACCCAATGGCCCGCATTGGTCACACAATCATCGCCCCAGCTTGTCATACGAAATCCCCCGTTTGTTTGTTGCACATTTATTTCAAATCACAACTTTTTCTTCATAATGTGTTCCACCAGTTTAGACTGCGTTTTATCTTGTTACCTGTAGTCAATTGATTTAATTTCAAGCTATGAGTCTGGTGGCCCAGGTGATTGCCCAGTCGGATGCTGCTGACCGGTTCCTCAGCAGTGCCGAGTTGCAGAGGTTGGAAGAGTTTTTTAGTAAGGGTGCTTTGCGGATTCGGGTGGCCGAAAAACTTGCGGCCAATGAGAAGAAGATTGTGGAGGAGGGGAGCAAGCGGTTTTGGGCGAAATGTCCCAACACGCCTAGCAATCGGGGAAACCCGCAAAAAACGGCTCTTTGCCAGCGGGATCAGGGGTGGTATCTCCGCTTGATCAGCTATTGTGTTTTGGCGGGAAATGATAAGCCTTTGGAGGATATTGGCCTAAACGGGATGCGGGAAATGTATACTTCTTTGGGGGTGCCGCTGCCGAATTTGCGGATGGCGATGACCAGTCTCAAGGAAGTGACTGCTGGGCTATTGACCTCCGAAGAAATGGCTTTGGTTGCCCCCTATTTTGACCGGCTAATTCGGGCGTTTTAGTTCCACCTTTGCTGGGGATTTGGCTACGGATTGTTGCCGCGGCGCCACCTGGTTTTGCCGGTGGCAAAAGGGGGATACTTTTGGTGCAATTTCACGCTACTGTTACCCAAGAGGAGGCCTTATGCAAGATACGATTACAGCGCTGATCAATCCTGCTGACCAGCAGGGGCAATATTTGGATCGGGCGGCGTTGGATCGCCTGAATGAGTACTTCCAAAAGGGGCTGGCGCGGGTGAAGGCGGCCAGTACGATTAGTGCGACCGCCAGCGATATTATTAGCCAGACGGTGGCAAAAAGTTTGCTCTACGGGGACATTACCCTGCCGGGGGGAAATATGTACCCGACGCGCCGGTATGCGGCCTGTTTGCGGGATTTGCGTTATTTTCTGCGCTATGCCACCTATGCGATGTTGGCGGCGGATGCCTCGATTCTGGATGAGCGGGTCTTAAACGGTCTGAAGGACACCTACACGGCGCTGGGGGTGCCGATTGACCGGGTGGTGCAAGCGCTCAACGCCATGAAAGAGGTCTTGCAGGAGCGGGTTGGGGCGGAAGCGGCGCAGGAACTGGGGGTGTATTTGGATCACATTGCCGCTGGTTTGACCTAAGGTTGCGGGGGTTCTCCTGGCGCCGGTCAGGGGAGTCCCTGGTCATGGATCCACGCACAAGGTGTTGCTATGAAAAGAACCCAAACGGCGCCTACCTACCCCTGGTGGGCGGGAAATGCTCGATTTATTGACCAATCAAATACGTTTATCGTGGCGCATGTGGCCCAGGGGGCGTTGATCATGCTCTGGGCGGGGCTGATGACCCTATTTGAGCTGGTGAAGTACGACCCGGCGGTGCCGCTGTATGCGCAGGGGTTAATTGTGTTGCCCCATTTGGCGACCTTGGGTCTGGGCGTGGGGCAGGGCGGGCGGATTGTGGCGACCTTTCCCTATGTGGCGGTGGCTGGGTTTCACCTGGTGGCGGCTGGGGTGTTGGCCTGGGGGGCGTGGTTTCACTGGACGAAACTGCCGCCGAGTTTGGAGATGGCCGCGCCGCCGGTGGGGAAATTCCATTTTCGCTGGGATGACCCGGCCAAGCTGGGGTTGATTCTGGGGCATCACCTGCTGATTTTGGGGTTGGGGGCGTTGCTCCTGGTGGCCAAGGCGATGGTGTTGGGCGGGTTGTACGATGCCGCGTCGGGCCAGGTGCGTCTGGTGAGCCAGCCCAATTTGGATATTGCGGCGCTGTGGGACTACCGCACCCATCTGTTCGATGTGAATAATTTGGAAGACCTGGTGGGCGGCCATATCCTGGTGGCGGTGCTGTTGCTCCTTGGGGGAACCTGGCATATTCTCGTGCCGCCGTTTGGCTGGGTAAAAAACCGGTTTTTATTCTCTGCCGATGGGATTTTGAGCTATTCCCTGTTTGGCATTGCTTTGGCGGGGTTTGCCGCTTCCTACTATTGCGGGTTTAATACCCTGGCCTACCCGGTGGAATTTTACGGTCCGACGTTGGCGCTCAAGTCGCAGTTGGCCCCCTATTACTACGACCCGACAGGCGCCAGTGTATATTCGGCGCGGGTGTGGTTGGCCAATGCCCATTTCTACTTGGCCTTTTTCTTTTTGCAAGGGGGGCTGTGGCACTTCCAACGGGCGATGGGGCTGGATGTGTCCCAGATGTGGCGTTCCTGGCGGGCAGAAGCACAGGCGGTGTATCATCCCCGGCGGGTGTGCGAACCCCAACCCCTGGGGGATGTGGTGTATGAACCGCGCCAGGTGCCTGCTTTGGCCCTCACGCCCCCGGAAACCAACTCGGCCCTCTATGAACCGGTGCGGGGGGGGCCGGCTCCGTCCCTGCGGCAGCGCAACGGGGTGGAACGCACGCTCTACCAGGCGGTGTACCACTGGCGACGGGTCATCTTCTACGAGCCTGCCCTGGTGCCGACCCAGCCCCCTGCTCCTTTGGCGGAGCGTTTTTATGCTCTGGCGGCGGCCAAACCGGCTTGGCGGCGCTTGCCACCCCCTCAGACCTGGTACCGGGTGGGGAAGTAACGCAGATGTGAATCATGCTGTTGTCACGCGGGGGGAGGTTTTGCCTTCCCCTGTTTTTTGTGGCGTCATGGCAGTTATCGATGAGTGGTGAGACGAATAACGCTCAGGAGATAAGATGAACGCAGCACATGGGTTGATGGAGGCCAACAGGAATGTCCTACAGTTTGGATGTACGGCTGAAGGTCATGACGTTTGTTGCGAATGGCAACAGTATTACTCAAACGGCGAGAGTTTTTCATGTGGGTCGAGCAACGATTTACCGCTGGCTAGATAGACCCAACTTAGAAAAAACACATGTAACCAGAAGAAACCGAAAAATTGATATTGCGAAATTGCATCAAGATGTTGCCCAATATCCCCACAAAACCTTGCGGGAAAGAGCGGTGCAATTTGGCGTTTCGCCCAGTTCCATTTGTTACCAATTGAAGCGGTTAAAAACCCTCAGCAATCAAACTGCTACGGAGTGACCAGCTCAGCAATCCAATGCCGAACCATAGGACACAGACAATCGACATTTCCAGAAATTCATGTCAGCGGATTGTGCTCGCCTTGGGAGTGTTTCCCACTTCCCATAGCGATCCGGCCAAGCCAACAGTCGGGTAGGAAAGTTGGCCGTGATGCTTGCTGAGCCAGGATTGGTATGATAAACATGAGTACTGCGTGTGCTGGTGTAGCTCAGCCGGTAGAGCAACTGACTTGTAATCAGTAGGTCGTCGGTTCAAATCCGTCCACCAGCTTGCCCGATAAATAGCTAGATTCCCGGTATCTACGGTACTTACAGGATTGACACTATCAGTACAGCAAAGCTAGGAACTGGTATCAAAATGTAGCAGAATGACGGTCTTTTGGTGTAATCTGAGTGTAGCCAGCCAGATGTAGTAATAACAGCGGCTAAATCATCCAAGGGGACGGTTAGCTTAATCGTTTCAACAGGTGGTTGCAGGCCTGGTGGCAAGGTAAGCGGTATTATCTGAACTTGAGGCTAGCAGATACACCCAAAAACCAGGGGCTGGTGGCGGAGTGCATTGCCCAGATACAGAGCGACCTGGACTACGGTGAATTTAATGGGGATGTCTCTGAATGTCTACCCCAGGCGGTGGGTGTAACGGCTACACCCGAGACCCTACCTTAAGAGAACTGTGGGAGTGCTCCATGGATTTTCAGCAACCTTCTCATAAACCCAATACGCTAACAAGCAAGGTTTACGGGGCGATAGCGCGGGATTTGGAACAGTGCCCCTACGACGGTCTGACAAACCCGACGGCTGTGCGGGACTAGCTGGTGCAGCGACATCATAATCTTCAAGGATGCCTCTGTTTTCAGCTTTAAGTGATCTGTCTAGTGATCTGTCTAGAGGGTAGTTTTATCGGTTCTAGGGTACTTTGGGCGGGCAAACCCTGAGATAGGGATCAAGTAGAATGTTACTGTCTACGAGGTTTATTCTCTCATGAGTAGACTTTACCTGAGCAAGCACGCGTTGAAGCATTCAAAAGACGGTGAGGACTCCGTCCTGCTGACGTGAGAGGATGTAACACCTGAGGAGCTTTTGAAGGCTAAAGGAGAAGAAACAAAGTGGGCACGTACTGGTTACGGTACCTGCAATCTGTGCATCTCAGAGACCAAAGAAAAGTTTCTTAGAGGTGAACCATGGTTGATATCCAAACCCTAGAAACCTGGCTCTGGGAAGCTGCCTGCGCTATCCGCGGACCGGTGGACGCGCCCAAATTCAAGGATTACATCCTGCCATTGGTGTTCCTCAAGCGACTTTCGGATGTCTTTGATGACGAAATCGCCCGCCTGAGCGCCGAATACAGCAGCCGCGACCTGGTTCTGCACCTGCTGGAACAGGAGCGCGAGCGCGGGCAGGTCCACCTGGTGCGCTTTTACATCCCCGAAAACGCCCGCTGGCAGGCTATCCGCCAACGCGGGATCGGGACGCTGGGCCAATTCCTGACCGATGCCGTGCGTGAGGTGGCGCGGGAGAATCCGTCGCTGCAAGGCGTGATCAACATGGTGGATTTCAACGCCACCGCCGCCGGTCAGCGCATCATCTCGGATGAACATCTGGCCGCGCTGGTGGAGGTGCTTTCCCGCCACCGCCTGGGTCTGCACGATGTGGAGCCGGACATCCTTGGGCGCGCCTATGAGTACCTGCTGCGCAAGTTCGCCGAGGGGCAGGGACAAAGCGCCGGCGAGTTCTACACCCCACGCGAGGTAGCCATCCTGATGGCGCGTCTGCTCGACCCACAGCCGGGCATGAGCGTCTATGACCCGACCTGCGGCTCCGGTGGGCTGCTCATCAAGTGCCATCTGCGGCTGCTGGAAACCCATGGCGTTATAGAAAACGGCCGTTGGAAACTTCCACGAGGCGTTGCTCCTTTGCGCCTCCATGGACAAGAGATCAACCACGCCACCTTCGCCATGGC